>JBNMJG010000056.1:0-6847 GCA_050873705.1 Coprococcus sp.
AGCGCGTTCCGGTGAGTCAGTTCTTTTCAACGGACTATTATTATGGGGACTATACCAAGCTCAATGGTTATTTTATTCAAAAGTACCATCTGAGAGTGCCGGAGTGGGCACATATTCCGATGTCACCGCCGGATGAAGTGAATCTTCAGGATATGCAGATGATCAGCAGGGAGCTTAAATATCTGACAGGACAGTGCCATGCGGGGGATGAAGAACGGATCAAAGTTTTTGACCTGGTATCACTGGAGAAATTCATGGCATCGTCAGCAGAAGATTTTTGTGACAAATTTATTTACAAGGAAAGCCTGAATAATCAATGATTTAGAGAATGACACTACAGGAAGGAGCGTGTAAGCGATGAATTATATTTTAACTGCAGCGACAGCTGTATCTAAGGAAGCAGGACCAATGAGTGAGATGCTGCCGAAGTTTGGTGTGATTGCCCTGGTGGTTGCAATTATACTGATCGGCATGTTCATTTATGCCAAGAAAAAGAAATAGATCTATGGGAAATGTCCTGTGAGTCCTGAGATGGAGAACCAATTGCCTGAAAATGCATAAAATAATGAAAAAAGAGTGATGGTATGCGCCTTTTTTTCACTAAGATGCATGGACTGGGCAATGATTATATTTATATGGATGGATTTGACAGGAGCATGAAGGAGATTTTGTCATTGCCGGAAGATAAAAAACAGCAATTGGCAATCAGGATGAGCCGGCGGCATACGGGAATCGGTGCCGACGGCTTAATTTTTATACTGCCCTCAGAAAAGGCCGCTTTCAGAATGGAAATGTATAATGCGGATGGATCAAGAGGCGCCATGTGCGGCAACGGAATCCGATGTGCGGCCCGATATGCCTTTGATCACGGTATAAGTGAAGATGAGGAATTTGCAGTGGAAACAGACAGTGGAATGAAGTCCGTTTACATCAGAGCATTGTCCGAAGGAAATGATGCAGCAACTGTCCGGGTGGATATGGGGGAGATGATGAATCTCGGAGAACAGAGAGTTTTTCTTGAAACAAAAGAAAATATGACAGGCAGCAGTTTCCCGATACAGTATGTGTCAGCCGGCAACCGGCATTGTATCTTATTTGTGGAGAATGTAGAAAACTTTCCTCTTGAACAGGCGGCAGAACATATCAATCAATTGCCGGGTAATGCAGAAGGGGTGAATGTAGAGGCGGCAGCTGTAGAAAAAATAGCTGCCAGCGGAGAAAAATATATCAAAATGAGGGTTATTGAACGTGGGTCAGGAGAAACCATGGCCTGCGGTACCGGCGCCTGCGCTGTATCAGCGGCAGCTGTATGGCAAGGATATTGCCGCTATGATGAAAACATAGAAATCAGACAGCCCGGCGGCATCTTAACCACGGCCTATCTGGCCGATGGCCGGATGATGATGGAGGGCCCGGCGGAATATGTCTTTGAGGGGACTTTTGAAATATAGTTTGATTTGGGGCAAAATTTCAAATATCCTTTGAATTACCGTTGATTAAGAAAATAATTGCGTGCACTCAATACACTAGAAGTGCACGCATCTTTTTTAATCAACAAAATTAAAATCGTCTTTGAATCTTTCTTTGAATTCTTCGAATACGGCATTTAATACATCCGCATCCTCGATGCTTAAGTACTCTTCGTTTTCCTCATCCAGAGGATGAACTTCAAGGATGATCACTTCGCCGTCTGCTTCTTCATCTTCAGCTTCAACAGGAAGAAGGACAACATATTCTTTGTCATCCAGATCGATCAGATCAAGGAATTCAAAGTCTTTGTCAGTACCGTCTTCATCAGTCAGTGTAATAATGTTTAATTCTTCTTCATTGAGAGTTTCATCAAAATCGCTCATGTTCAGTCCTTTCTTCTGAAGATTGTGGCTTCAGAGCTGTCAAAAATTGTTGTTTCAAAGGTATTATATCATGGCGGTATAAAATACATCAACTGATTTTATTGCTATTTTCAGACGGGTAGCATATAATGGTAATATTGTTGTTAGTGTTCAAAATGCTTGGAAGGAGGCATATATAATTGAAAGACGCAATAGGAGTAATTGGCGGAATGGGGCCTTTGGCTTCACAGCTTTTTTATAAAATGATAACAGAACATACGGCGGCAGAATGTGATCAGGATCATGTGCCGCTGCTGATTCTCAGTGATGTGACGATGCCGGACAGAACAGGGGCTATTCTTGATGGTGAATATGATGCACCATACAACAGATTAATGGAGGATGCCAAATTCCTGGAGGAATATGGCTGTACGGCGGTTGTCGTGACATGCAATACAGCACATTTTTTTATGGATATGATTGAACATGAACTGAGAATTCCTTTCATATCCATGATCAGGGAATCAGCCAAAGAGGTGGCCAGTCTTCACCCCGGCAGTGTTGTTGCCGTTCTGGCAACGGATGGGACAGTGAAAGCCGGATTGTATCAGAAGGCGCTTGAGGCAGAGAATCTGATCCCGTGGGTACCGGATGCGGATATTCAGAAAGAAGTCATGTATCAGATTTATGATCGTATTAAGAAAGGGCTGCCATGTGACAAGGCAAGCTGGCAGAAGATAGAAGATGCATGTCTGGAAGCCGGATGCAGCCGTGTACTGCTGGCCTGTACAGAGCTTTCCGTGATTAAGAGCGATGAGAGACTGTCAGATTGGTATGTTGATCCGATGGAGATATTGGCCAAAAGGGTCATTGAATTTTCAGGTAAAAAATATCAATAAACATGGTGTGGATGATTTCTGACAAATGACCTGAATAAACGTTAATTGCAGAAAACAGTATGGCAAATTTTGACAGGATATGACAAGTTTATTTTAAATTATGTTGCACTTTGGCTAAAAAATTGCTACACTAAAGGATGGAGTCATTGCACCGTATTAAAGCGGCAATCCTTGCTTAAAATGTAACTGTTCAGAGCTGTGCAAAGCATTTGGGAAGCAGGTTTTGGACGGTTGTTTTGAAATAATTAAATGAGGTGGAGAAAATTATGAACAATCCGATTATTTCTCTCGAAGGTGTCGAGAAAAGATTCGGGTCCAATCTGGTTGTTAAGAAAATGAACCTTGAAATTGCTGAAGGTGAATTTCTGACACTTTTAGGACCATCGGGATGCGGAAAGACAACAACACTGCGTATGATCGCAGGTTTTGAGGAAGCATCAGCCGGTGTAATCAAGGTCGAAGGCGAGCGTATCGAAGACAAGGAGCCGTTTCAGAGAAACGTCAATACTGTTTTCCAGAATTATGCATTATTCCCACATATGACGGTTTTTAATAATGTAGCATACGGACTGACGATCAAGAAAGTACCAAAGCCTGAGATTCAGGAAAGGGTTATGGAGATGCTGAGACTTGTTCAGCTGGAAGGGTTTGAGAAGCGTAAGCCGGATGAGCTTTCCGGCGGTCAGAAACAGCGTGTGGCCATTGCAAGAGCGCTGGTCAACAGACCGAAGGTACTGCTTCTGGATGAACCTTTGGGTGCACTTGACCTGAAGCTGCGTAAGCAGATGCAGATTGAATTGAAGCGTCTTCAGAAGAAACTGGGAATTACATTTATTTATGTTACCCATGATCAGGAAGAAGCGTTGACCATGAGTGACAGAATTGCCGTTATGCATGATGGCGTTCTGGAACAGTTAGATGCACCGATGGAGATTTATGAGCATCCGAAGACAAAGTTTGTAGCCGGATTTATTGGCGAATCCAATATTTTTGATGGTAAGGTGGCAGACAAGAAAGACAATGTGCTGACTGTTCAGACAGAGGCTGGTATGATGCAGGTATGCGGGGCTGATTTTGAAGTCGGCGAGGAGATGCATGTGGCTATCCGGCCGGAATATATGGATGTGAGCAAGACACCTGTTGATGGATTTGATATGCCCGGAACTGTGAAGGATTTCATTTATCAGGGAACGGTTGTCAAGACAGCTCTTGATATGAAGAACGGACAGGAGATCAAGTATTCCCGTTTTGAACAGGATACGGATATTGCAGAAGGCAATCAGGTTTACGTTTACTGGAGACCTGAAAAGGCTGTCGCCATCAAGAAGAGTATGTAGGGGGCGGTCTGATGAACAATAAGAAAAAGAAGAATATGCTTCCGGCATTGGCCATGGCAGGTCCGGTATCCATCTGGATGATTTTGTTTGTGACCCTTCCGATGCTGTATATTATTTATATCAGTTTTATGTCCAGAGGTGTATTCGGTGATGTCGTTTATAAGTTTTCAACAGAAAGCTACAAAACGATTCTGGATCCTACATATTTTAAGGTTATTCTGAAGTCCCTGAAAGCGGCAGCGATCACCACGATCCTCTGTCTGCTGCTGGGATATCCGCTGGCATATATTATTGCACATAAGCCGAAGGATACAGCTGCGAAGCTGATCACACTGATCATGATCCCGTTCTGGACGAACTCATTGATGCGTTTGAACAGCTGGCTGCTTTTGTTCCAGACAAGCGGTCCCATCAACAATTTCCTTGTGGGAACAGGCATTGTCAAGGAACCGATCACATTTATTTATACAGACGGACTGGTGTTGATCGGTCTGATCACCAACATGCTGCCATTTGCGGTACTTCCGCTTTACAGTACCATTGAGAAGCTGGACAAGTCCCTCATTGAGGCATCCGCAGACCTGGGTGCCAGTGCGGCCACGACATTCATGCGTGTGACGCTGCCGATTACATTTCCGGGTATTTTTTCAGCGATCATCCTTGTATTTATCCCGAGTCTGGGTATTTACACTGTTACGGATATGCTGGGCGGCGGCAAGATCTTATATATTGGTAATATTATCAAGAACCAGTTTGGTTCCATCCGAAACTGGCCGCTGGGTGCAGCACTGTCTGTACTGCTGATCGTTATTACTATGCTGCTTATCTTCATTTATACAAGATTTGCGAAGATTGAAGATATGGAGGTAGTATAATGTCAAAAATTGCCAAGAAAAGAAAAAGACTGAACATCATCAGCAATGTGTATGCATTTCTGGTGTATGCCCTTTTGTATATTCCGGTGGCAGTTATGATGGTTTTCTCTTTTAATGACCAGAAGTATAACTATTACTGGAATGGTTTTACCACACAGTGGTATGCCAAGCTCTTTACCAACTCTACATTGGTGGACAGTTTGATCTATAGTTTGATCATTGCGGTATTGAGCACGCTGATTTCCGTATTTATCGGCACGATTGGTGCCCTCGGCCTGAAGCGTTATGAATTCAAGATGAAGAAATTCATCGACAATATGCTGTATATTCCAATTATCGTGCCAGAAATTGTTCTGGCGGTTGCATTGCTGATCATTTTCCTTAAAGTCGGCGTGTCTATGGGTATGGGAACCATTCTGATCGGTCATTGTACATTCTGTATTCCATATGCCATCGTCACCATCAAAGGTCGTATCAGCGGTGACAACGAGACTTTGGAAGAGGCCAGCATGGACCTAGGTGCCAACAGAGTGCAGACACTGCTTCGCGTGACCCTGCCGAATATTTTCCCAGGCGTCATGAGTGCAGCTTTCCTGGCATTTACCATGTCATTTGATGATGTTGTCATGAGTAATATGCTGGCAGGTGCCAAACAGTCCACATTGCCTGTCCTGATCCTTTCTATGAACAAGACAGGTGTAACGCCGGATGTCAATGCACTGGCGACAATTATGATTCTTGTCATCGTTGCGGCGATGATTTTGAATAATATTATTCAAGGGGCCCTTCACAAAAGGGTAAAATAAGGAGGTTTTTCTATGAAAAAGAGATTACTGGCAACTGTCCTTGCCGGTGCCATGGTTTTATCAATGGCAGCATGCGGCAGCAGTAATGCCGACAAAACAGAATCCGCAGCAGCATCTGAAACTGCGAACGCTTCAACAGAAGCTGCAGCAGAAAGCGGCGAAACACAGGCAGCTGCACAGGACGGCGATGCAAGTACTGAATTGAACATTTATATGTGGCAGCAGTACATTTCTGATGATCTGATCAAGAACTTTGAGACAGAGAATAACTGTAAAGTTAATCTTTCTTACATGAGTGATAATGCCGATGCCATCAACAAACTGACAGCAGGCGGCGGTGATGAATATGACCTGATCATGACATGTGATGCTTACATGAAATCCCTGATCGCAGGCGGTTATGTTGAAGAACTGAATCTGGACAACATTCCGAATTCATCCAACATCAACGATACATACTGGGTATCCAAGGGTTATTGTGTACCTTATCTGATGAATTACATCTATGTTGTATATGATTCAGAAACATGCCCTGTTGAAATCCACAGCTACAATGATCTGCTTCAGTCCGGTCTGAAGATTTCTACAATTGATGGTGCAAGAAATCTGTTCCCAATTGCACTTGTTGCCCTTGGTTATGATCCTAACTCCACAAATGAGAGCGAAATCGCAGAAGCTTACGAATGGCTGAAGAAATTCAACGAAAACGTTGTTGCTTACGGTAACGCAGAACAGAACCTGACAAACGGCACAGCCAATGTTGCAGTTACATACGATGGTAATGCTTCATGGGCTATGAAAGAAAAG
The DNA here is from genome assembly GCA_050873705.1 of Coprococcus sp. Taxonomy (GTDB): domain Bacteria; phylum Bacillota; class Clostridia; order Lachnospirales; family Lachnospiraceae; genus Coprococcus_A. The sequence goes on from JBNMJG010000056.1 coordinate 6,557, forward strand.
AACACAATCAAAGTTGCTGATTTCACAAGCGATCCGACCCAGCTTGGTATCGACCTCTTTGTTATGCCTAAGGGTGCAAAACATGTAGATCTTGCAGAAAAATTCCTGAACTACATCTGTACACCTGAAGTTATGGCTAAGAACCTTGAAGAGTTCCCATACTCCTGTCCGAACGATGCAGCAGTTGCAGCAGCATCTGATGATTACAAGAACGACCCTGCAAGAGATTTCTCTTACAAGGAAAATGTATTCTTCCAGGAAGATGTTGGCGATGCGCTGACAATCTACAAC
>JBNMJG010000057.1:0-6826 GCA_050873705.1 Coprococcus sp.
GAATAAAGAATTTGACGGCAAGCTTGAGATGGATCATTTGAAACCTCAGATGGTTTTTCAGGATCCTTTCAGTTCATTGAATCCGGCAAGAAAGATTGGATGGATCATGGAAGAGCCTTTGAAGTTAAAAGGCATGAAAGATAAAAAGCAGCGTAAAGAGATGGTGGATCAGATGCTGACGGAGATCGGACTGGATCCTTCCTTTGCAAATCGTTATGCCAGAGAGCTCTCAGGCGGCCAGAGACAGAGAATCAGTATCGGTCTTTCATTGATGCGCGGTGAGAAGCTGATCATTGCAGATGAGCCTGTATCAGCGCTGGATGTTACGGTACAGTCACAGATCCTCAGGCTGCTTTTGAAACTGCATGATGAGAAGAAGCTGACATATATGTTTATTTCCCATGATCTGAATGTGGTGCATCATATGTGTCACAGAGTGATTGTTATGTATCTCGGAAGAATTGTGGAGATGGCAGATGTGGATGAATTGTATGATCATCCATGCCACCCATATACAAGAATGCTTTTTGACAGTATTTTGACGGATGAAGAGAAAGAAACCACAGATAGTGTTGCTGTGAATGAAATATTATCAGCTGAAAATGCAGATGAGGGAGGATGTCCTTTCTATGGACGATGCCGCTATGCCGGTGAGAATTGTCTCAGAGAGGTACCGACACTGACAGATATCGGTACACTTGGCCATCCGCACCTTGTAAGATGTGAAAGGATAGAATATGGAGAGAAATATACGGCTGCTGATTGAATATGACGGCAGCAGATATGATGGATGGCAGCGCCTTGGCAAAGGTCACGGCGTCACCATTCAGGGAAAATTAGAGGATGTTCTCAGCAAGATGACAGGTGAGAAAGTTGAACTGATCGGCGCCGGAAGAACAGATGCTGGTGTCCATGCTTATGAGCAGGTTGCCAACTTTCATACTGACAGCAACATGAAATGCTGGGAGATGAAGTATTATCTGAACCGGTATTTGCCGGGAGATATTGCAGTGGATCGTGTGGATGATGTGCCGGAACGTTTTCACAGCCGATACAATGCCAAAGCGAAGAAATATCTCTATAGAATCGCCATCGGTGATGTTCCATGTGTTTTTGACAGAAAATACACCTGGTATTGTTTTGACAAACTGGATGTGACAGCGATGAAAAAGGCAGCAGCCCTTCTCATAGGTGAGCATGATTTCAAAGCATTTTGTTCCAACAAGCGGACCAACAAATCAACTGTGCGTGAAATCTATGATATAGATATCTATGCAGACACAAGAGAACTGCAGATCACCGTTTACGGCAATGGCTTCTTATACAATATGGTAAGAATCATCGTCGGTACACTGATCGAAGTCGGCAAAGGCGAACGCCGGCCGGAAGAAATGACAGCCATTCTTGAAAGCAGAGACAGAACCAAAGCCGGGGCAACCGCTGCGGCACAGGGACTGTTCTTACAGGAAGTGGAATATTAGACGATTATTGCGAACTGTTAGTGGTTTATTAGGTTCATCCAAATGCTATTGACAGTTCGCAATGATCTGCGTATAGAAGGGGAAAAAAATGTTAGCTCATTCTATAAGGTAAGGATTCCTTATGATACGGAGATCTTATCTGGATGGAATATCTGCCGGGAGGCGTTCATGGCGAAACATCGAAAACTCCGGGAGAACAACGATCCACAGTTAAGTATGTCAGGTGCTTCTGGTGCGGCCGGTACTTAGGTGTTGTTTTTTAACACCTTATGTACCGCTGCCAGCACTAGGCAGTGCAAACGGCCTGACATACTTAACTGTGGATCGTTGTTCTCAAAAGCCAGAGGTGTTTCGCCGCCAATCCCTCCCGACAGATGATGAAATTTGGTATTTTGTAGATATTAATAAAAAAGTTTAAAAAATTTAAAAAAAGTGCTTGACGTTTTTGCTTTCCTGTTATATAATTCTTTTTGTCAAGAGACATTGGGCTATCGCCAAATTGGCAAGGCACAGGATTCTGACTCCTGCATTTGAAGGTTCGAGTCCTTCTAGCCCAGCTATTAGGTCAGACATCTTGCTGAGGCAAGATGTCTGTTTTTTTTATCCTGCGACAGATGAAGGAGGAGACGAGAATGTATACACATGACAGGAGAGTCACTTACAGTGAGATTTCCATGAGAGGTTACGCAGATATCGCGCAGATTGCCGAATACTTTCAGGACTGCAGTGTATTTCAGTCAGAAGTGCTTGGAATGGGGCTTGAGTATCTGAATGAACATCATCTGGCATGGCTTTTAGCTTCATGGCAGATTGATGTAGATACGTATCCGGAAATGGGCAGCAAAATCAGTGTGAGTACATGGCCATACAAATTTGATGCTGCATTTGGGTATAGAAATTTTATGCTTCAGGATGAGAACGGAAAGCGTATTGCAGTTGCGAATTCACAGTGGATTCTTGTGGATACAGAAAGCGGACGCGTGGTTCGGATTACCCCGGAGATTGCATCTCATTATCCTATGGAAGAAAAAGCAGATATGACCTATGCACCGCGAAAGATTGCCTTCAAAGAGGAGAAAAGGGAGCAGGAACCAATCTGCGTACCAAAAGCATTTATTGATACCAACCAGCATATGAACAATGCACAGTACATAAGAACGGCATTGGAGTATGTTCCGGAGACTTTCCATATTCGTCAGGTGCGTGTAGAATATAAGAAGGCAGCTGTGCTTCATGATCAGCTGCATCCGTTTGTTTATATGGATGAGCAGGCAATTAAGATACTTCTTGGCGACCAGGAGGCACATCCATATGCCGTTGTAGAATTTAAAAATCAGATATAGATAGAATATAGGGAGAAGAACATGATCGAATTAGGTAAAAAACAAATTTTAACCGTTAAACGTATCAAAACATTTGGTGTCTATCTTGGATGTGAAGGAGAGGATCAGGCCGTATTGCTGCCTTCCAAATATGTTCCGGAGGGAAGTCGGATTGGTGATGAGATAGAAGTTTTTGTATATCGTGATTCCCAGGACAGACTGGTGGCAACAACTTTGGAACCGAAACTGAAACTGGGAGAGACCGCAGTACTTGAAGTGAAGGAAGTCGGCAAGATTGGTGCATTCCTTGACTGGGGACTTGAGAAGGATCTTTTCCTGCCTTTCAAAGAGCAGACATGGCGCCCTGAGAGCGGACAGAGTTGTCTGGTTGCATTATATATTGACAAGAGTCATCGGCTTTGCGCAACGATGAAGGTTTATGAATATTTGAAAACAGACAGTGACTATCAGAAGAATGACTATGTCGAAGGCATCGTTTATCAGATCAATGAGCATTACGGTGCATTTGTAGCGGTGGACGGCAAATATCACGGCATGATTCCGGCAAAAGGTGTTCATGGCGGCATAAAAGTCGGCAGCCGCGTGCACGCAAGGGTTGTCAAAGTCAGAGAGGATGGCAAGATGGAATTATCTATGTCAGAGACTGTCAGCGTTCAGATGGACAAAGATGGAGAGAAGATCCTCAGACTTTTAGACAGCTATGACGGCGTACTGCCGTTTACGGAAAAAGCCAGCCCGGAAGTTATCGAGCGTGAGCTTGGTATCAGCAAGGCGGCTTTCAAACGTGCTGTAGGACGACTGCTGAAACAGCAGAAGATCATGATCCAGGGCGGAAAAATCCGACGGATAGGTTGACAAAAAAGCGTATCATTGGTATAATCTTTTTGTAACAATAATGTAATAACTTACAATTATTTATTAATAACTTGTAATTGGCGTTCAACAATTACGGGTATGTGAACAAAGTAAAGGATAGAAAAGAGGTATACCGATGGTGAATCATAGATATAAAAGAGCTGTGTTAGGTATTACCACAGCTCTTGTTATTTCTGCATGTACAGTGCCGGCCATGGCAGCACCGATTACAATCAATACAGATCAGAGCATATCAGTTGTCAGCACCGACAGTACCTATGCAGGCGGTTTGGATCTTGAGGCAAGAATTATTACAACTGTTGAACAGGACCAGCGTTCTCCATATGCGAAGAAAGGTATCGCTGTGACAGATGATTATCTGAAGATCCGTACAGAGCCGAATAAAGATGCAGAAGTGGTTGGCAAGCTTTATACAGGATCAGGGTGTGAGATTCAGGATGTCAGCGATGGATGGGCACACATCACATCCGGCGACTGTGAAGGCTATGTAAAGGCAAAGTATCTTCTGACTGGTACAGATGCTGAAGCTTATGCACAGGAGCATAATGTTTCAGAATTAGTTGCCAAATCACAGAATGATCAGATGTATTTATACGAAGAACCTTCAGCAGATTCAAAGATCGTGACTACTGTATGGGATCAGGAACTGACTGTACTTGGCGCATCTGATGATGGCCAGTGGGTACAGGTGAAGGTTGGTGACAATACAGGTTATATCCCGGCAGATTCTGTTATTCTGGATGTGAAGTATGAAGAAGCTGTTTCTGTCGAAGAGGAACAGAAGAAAGCAGCAGAAGAGGCAGCCAAGGCTGAATCTGAGGCAGCAGAAACTGAGACAACAGAAACAGAAGCAGAGACCGAAGAAACTGAGACAGAGACAAAGGAAACAGAGGCTTCAGAGACTGAAGCAGATCAGACACAGGATTCTGCATCATACACAGACGTGAATGAAACAGTATGGGCAACATACTCTGTATCCATCCGTTCCGCAGCATCTACAGATGCAGATAAGCTTGGCGTGCTGGTGGGAAGCTATAGTATTACACGTACAGGTGTTGGCGACAATGGCTGGAGCAAGGTAGATTACGATGGTCAGACAGGCTATATCAAGAGCGAATATCTGACAGCAACCAAACCTGCTGATGCTTCTGATGATACACAGCAGACTGTTGAAGAGAAGGAAGAAACTGTTTATGCAACAGCCGGTGTGAATATCCGTGCAAAAGCATCCGCAGATGCAGATGTGATCGGAACATTAATCGCAGGCTACAGCATTACACGTACATCTGACAGCAATGGCTGGAGCAAGGTCAACTATGATGGTCAGACAGGTTACATCAAGAGTGATTATCTGACAACGACAAAACCTCAGGCAGCTGAGAGCAATAATACATCTTCTTCCGCATCCTCTTCAAAGAGTGATATTGAAGAAGTAAATGAGACTGTTTACGCAACAGCCGGTGTGAATATCCGTGCGGAAGCATCCGCAGATGCAGATAAGATCGGAACACTTGTGGCAGGCGGCAGTATTACACGAACAGGCAAGACAAGCAGCGGTTGGAGCCGTGTAGATTATGATGGCCAGACAGGTTATATCAAGAGTGATTATCTGACAACAACAAAACCAACTGTTACAAGCAATACAACAGCATCATCTTCATCCTCCAGCTCTTCACTGGGACAGCAGATTGCAGATTTTGCAGTACAGTATGTGGGTTATCCATATGTTTACGGCGGCAACAGCCTGACAGAAGGTGTTGACTGTTCAGGTTTCACCCAGCAGGTTTATCTGCACTTCGGTTATTCCATTCCGAGACGTGCAAGTATTCAGGCAACAGTGGGAACATCCGTAGCTATCAGTGATCTTCAGCCTGGAGATCTGGTATTTTACGGTGACAGCGAAGGCGTAGGCCACGTTGTTATCTATATCGGCAACGGACAGGTTGTTCATGCAAGTACACCATCAAAGGGAATCATCATTTCCGACCTGTACTACAGAACACCGATGTGTGCAAAACGTATTATCTAATCAATATACAAAAGAAAACGATGTATTTACAGAGAAATTTGTGAATACATCGTTTTCTTTTTTGGTTCCGATGGATGGAATGTTTCACTATGAAAACAATCTGAAAATGGACAATTGTGAGAAATGCACAATAAATATGCCAAAACATGTCGAAGTTGCCCGATAGATGATAGGTATAGGTGGAAAGTTATCACCAAGTTATCCACAGGTGTAAATGCTGAAAATACGCCATTTTTGAGTTATACACAGAGTTATCCACTTTATCCACAGGTTTGTGGATTAAATTTTGGTGGATATCTTGAGGAAGGATGCAAATATATGTTTTGTATAAAACGTAAAAACTGTCAAAACTGCAAAAAAAAACTCGAAAGTACTTGACTTTTATATTGACAAATAATAGTGAAAATCGCATAAAAAATTCTAAATAAAATACATATAATAACCAAAAAAGTGATTTATTTTTTGAAAATTTAATGAATTGACTTGAAAGAATCGGTATTTATGGTATAATAATTTTATAGTTTTACAAGTTGTAAGACAGAAACACCCTGATTTATATCAGTGGAATATAGATGAAGGAGATGGTTATATGCGTTATATCATCAGCGGCCGCAATATCACAGTTACAGAAGGATTGAAAGAAGCCATATATGACAAACTTGGCAAGCTTGAGAAGTATTTTACTCCTGATACAGAAGTGATTGTTACATTAAGTGTTGAGAAGCAGCGTCAGAAGATTGAAGTGACCGTTCCTGTGAAAGGACATACCATCCGTGCAGAACAGTCCAGTGATAATATGTATGTATCCATAGATTTGGTGGAAGAAATTATCGTCCGTCAGTTGAGAAAGTACAAGACGAGAATTGCGAACCAGCAGAACAGCAGGAAGAATTTCCAGCCGGCTTATCTGGAGATGGAGACAGATGGTGATGAGGAAGTGAAAATCGTCAGAACGAAGAAGTTTGCCATCAAACCGTTGGATCCTGAAGAAGCTTGTGTTGAGATGGAACTGCTCGGACATTCATTCTTTGTATTCCGCAATGCACAGACCGATGAAGTCAATGTTGTTTATAAGAGAAAAGGCAACACATATGGTC
>JBNMJG010000058.1:0-6727 GCA_050873705.1 Coprococcus sp.
GCATGCTCTGAAAAGCACAGGGAATCCGCATATTCGAAATCCGCACTGGTATGGATCGCACGCTTGATGATGGGTTCCTGCAGAGGATCAAAAACCCGGTCTCCCAGCTCCTCCGTAATAATTTCAAAACTGCGCTTCTCAATCTCTGACGGCAATACATTTTCAAGTTCTATTTTCATGCCAGTCCCTCCTCCAATATCTGATAAATCCGTGCCATGTCCATACTCTCTCTGAGTCCTTCAGCTAGCTTATCATACTGCTGTTCTTTATAAACTTTCTCATCTATCCAGGATACCGCCTCCCCGGACAGCCCTTTTCTCTGACAAAGCAGCTTAAGCAGCGCTTTCTGCATCTGTACGGAATCAAAAATACCATGTACATAGCTTCCGGCTGCATTCTGATACTGACAGCCGTTGGCCGACGGTGCTTTTCCGTTATGTGTACCCGCTGTTTCTGCGATGGTAGAAAAGACAGCGGCCCCCGGCTCATAGGTTGTCTCACCCATATGGATCTCGTATCCCTCAAAAGCAGTACCGGACAATAACTGCCACGGGCCATTCAGTGTTTCTGTCCTTCCAAGGACTCTGGTTCTCGTCTTAGCCTTCTCAAAAACCGTATGCACCGGCAAAAGTTCCATACCGCGCATACTGCCGCCTGCTTCCACACCATCCGGATCCTCCAGCGTCATGCCGAGCATCTGATAACCGCCGCAGATGCCCATCACCAGGGTTCCCTCTGCCGCCCGCTTCAGCACGGCAGCCTCCAGACCGTTCATACGCATCCACTTCAGATCCCCCATGGTATTCTTGGTACCCGGAAGCAGGATCAGATCCGGGCTGCCAAGCTGATGGACTTTCTCCACATAACGCAGCGTCACCCCCTGCATGCGTTCCAATGCATTAAAGTCTGTGAAATTCGACATCCTCGGTACACGGATCACCGCTATATCAATGACACCTTTGCCCCCATGTCTGTCCAGACGATCTGCCAGACTGTCCTCATCATCGATATCCACCTGCATATAAGGCACAACCCCTACAACAGGTACCGGCGTGTAATCTTTAAGCATCTCTATTCCCGGATCCAATATCCGCTTATCCCCACGGAATTTGTTGATGATCAGACCTTTCACCATCCGCTGTTCTTCCTTTTCAAGCAGCATCATTGTACCCACAAGCTGTACAAATACACCGCCTCTGTCAATATCTCCTGCAAGTAATACCGGTGCTTTCAGCATTTTGGCCAGTCCCATATTCACAATATCTTCGGACTTCAGATTGATCTCTGCCGGACTTCCGGCCCCCTCCACCACGATAATATCATTCTCTTCTGCCAATGAATTGTATGCCTTCATAATATCCGGTATCAGTGATTTTTTATATTTAAAGTATTCTGCTGCCCGCATGTTCTGACGCACTTCACCGTTGACGATCACCTGAGACCCCACATCCGATGTGGGTTTCAGAAGGATCGGATTCATTCTGACAGAGGGTTCAATACCTGCCGCCTCCGCCTGCATCACCTGGGCTCTTCCCATCTCCAGACCTTCTGATGTGATAAATGAATTCAATGCCATATTCTGCGACTTAAAAGGGGCTACCCTGTATCCATCCTGTTTAAAAATGCGGCATAAACCCGCCGCCAGCAGGCTCTTTCCTGCATTGGACATCGTGCCCTGTACCATGATTACTTTTGCCATTGCTGCTTCTCCTGTTCTCATCTTCGCTGCCTGATATTACGACAGTTTTGCCTGCAACACCAATCTGATGTCTCACCGCTGATCTGCCAAGTTCCCGTCTTCTTTACGAAAGGTACTACCCCACTAATATATATCGGATGACAACACAGAGCACCAGACATAAAATGGAGGCGCCGTACATCAGGCAATTTGCCCGGATAATATCCGCATCTTCAATATCCCTCATAGGATCACCGATGGTAGGTTTGTGATACCGCTCACCAAAATACCAGGCATCTCCCGCCAGCTGAAGTCCCAGTGCGCCTGCACAGGCGGCCTCTGTCTGTGCTGAATTCGGACTGGCATGGTTATACCTGTCACGGCAGAAAATCCGCCAGGCCCCCTTGGCATTCCCACCGGTGACTGCCGCCGATGCCACCATCAAAAGTCCTGAAATCCTTGAAGGCACATAATTCATCACATCATCCAGTTTTGCCGCCGCACGGCCAAAATAAAGATATTTGTCATTCTTGTATCCAACCATAGAATCCATTGTATTGACCGCTTTATAAAAAAATCCCAACGGCGCACCCCCGATGGCGATAAAAATCATCGGCGCGATCACACCGTCAGAAGCATTCTCTGCTACCGTTTCAACGGCCGCCTTTGCAATGCCTGCTGCATCCAGCCGCTCCGTATCTCTTCCCACGATCATGGACACTGCCTTTCTGGCACCTTCAATATCCTGCCGGTGAAGTGCCCGATACACCTTCATACTCTCATCTCTCAGAGAACGTGCCGCCAACAGCTGATAACACATGATCATTTCCAGAACAAGTGCCAGATACGGATGGATCATCCTTGCCGCCATTAAAATCAATATGGGAACTACTGTAGAAATCACCAGAACCAATAAAACAAGCAGGGTACCTCCTGCCAGCTCTCCCTTTTGGTTTTTCGGAAATAAATGCCGTATTTTCTTCTCCAGAAAACTGATCATATGACCGATCAGACAGATGGGATGCCATGGATTATGCGGATCTCCCAGCAGACAATCCAATAAAAAGCCTCCCATCAAAACAATAATGCCATGCATAAATTTACTCCTTTAATCTAAGCTGAGGGTATGAGAAATTCCAAAAACTGCCTCTGCTAAAACTTTTCAATCACAGACAATCTTCCCTGACCGGCCAGCCACTCATCCGTATCCAGTCTGACACCATAGCCGCATCCGTTTTTGACCTGCCAGTGAAAATAGTCAAACTGCGGCACTGCCCATTTCGAGAGGATGGCCATAATCGTACCGCCATGAACAACCATTGCTGTCCGCCATTCTTTTGCCTCTGCACCTGAAAGCTGCACCTTCTGATGCCATTGCCGCGCTTTCGGGATCATCTCTTCCAGGATACATTTTTCAAAGGCTTTCTGTACTCTGCAGCAAAATTCTTTTTGATTTTCGCCTTCCGGGAACCCTATCATGCCGCCGCTGTCAATCCATGCCTGATAATCAGGATTGCCGTTTAGCTCCTGATAATTTCTATATTCAAATGTACCAAAGCTGCATTCCCTGAAATCATCAATAACCGTCTGTCCGGCCCAGGGATACAAAATCGCTGCCGTCTCCCGGCATCGCCGCATCGGACTGACATAAATGTTCTGAATATCATCATCCAACGCTGTCATTTGCCTTTTAGCCAATATTTGCTGTCGTCCTTCCTCACAGAGCGGTTCATCTGTTGTCCCGACATATCGCTGCTCCCGATTTCCCGCTGTCATGCCATGACGTACCATCCATATCTTAATAATCATGTTATCTACCTGATTTTCTGTCTGAATCTCTATCTGCTTTACTTGATCCGCTGCCCGATGCCGGCGATCACACGGATCACACAATCGGCCCTTTTGGCCAGCTGACAGCAGACTCTGCCGTGGACCTCCCGCCATTCCCGTTCCTTTGGATCCATAGGAACAATACCGCCGCCAATCTCATCTGTAATAATGATCAGCCCCGGATTCTCCGTCAGCATCCACTCGATTTCTTCTGATGGATTTTTATCCGCCAGCATCCACCGCTGTACAAGCAAATGAAAATGATCCAGCACTCTTGCATCTTTGATCTCTTCCGCACTGCAGACCGCGCCATCTGCTATCTGAGACTTCGAAAGCTTCTCATGGGTCAGCACCCAGTGCTGTTTTCCCTGATAACAGCCGCCTGTTACAAATTTCATTCATTCAACCTCGCCTTCATTTTATATAGAAGCAAAAAGATACTTGCTGCCGACTGCCAAAAACAACATGACCAGCTCACAGTTCTGCAGAAACCATCCCGCCAGATCACCTGTTGTCCCACCGAATTCTTTCATGGCTATTTTATAATAGAAGAAAAACATCAGCAGCGCCCTTATGCAGCAAAGTACACCGCCCGGAAGCCAAAAACAGCACATCACACATGCCGCTGCAGCAGCTTCGATCACCAGCACAACCGTTACCATTCTTTTCCTGGCCGGTTCCCGGAATGCAGTCAGCATACCATCTTTACGTGCTCCCTTAAAGTTAACCGCAGCTAATCCGCTGAGTGCCCGCTCCAGTACAAAGGCCATGATCATGATCCTGATGCCATCTGCATCAATCTCACTCCATGCCCCCGCTGATAACATCATGTATACACCGCAGCCGATAACTGCAAAAGCCCCCACATGGGAATCTTTCAGGATCATCAGTTTCTTTTCCCTGTCCCCATAAGAACTCCTGGCATCTGTTGTATCCATAAATCCATCCAAATGAATCCCGCCGGTAATCAATAAGGGCACCGCCGTCAGGCAGACACCCCGGAAAACAGGTCCCGCCTTCCACTCTGTCAGTATATAAAAAACAGCACCCGTCACCAATCCGATCACCAGCCCAATAACGGGAAACCAGCAAAAAGCATAGCGCATATTTTTGTCATTCCAGTCTGCTCTCGGCATGGGAATTCTGGAATACATGGCAAATGCAATAATCAATGACTGCATCTTACATCCTCCTTATAAGCAACCGGAATGGAATAAATCACTTCCACAGCTTCCTCCGCCCGTTCCGTCAGCATCTGATTCAATTCTCCAAGGCATTGTATATATGCCCTGGTCCATGGATCATACTGCTGCACACCTTCATCAAAAACATTGATACTGACAATAACCAGATGCTCTGATATCTCTGCCAATGCATCAATCCCCTTCATGATCCTGTCCTGCACCTTACGGATATCAATTGTCGGCTGCTGCTCTTCTTCATTCTGTTCCCTATCTTCCTGCTCCCAACTGTCTGTCTCTGCATTGGCTTCACTGCTGCCGGAAAACATCTCATTGGCTGTGAGATTAGACATACATTCCAGCATCACAACCGCTCCTTTGGCCTGATTTCTGAAAGCTTCAGAATCCGGACCATCTCCACGGCAGAGAGCTTCTATATCAGTATAACGCTCCACCGTTTCAAAACCTTTGCCGGCCCGCAGCTGTCTGTGACGCTCAATTCTTTTTTCCGCATCTTTGCCAAAGGGCATCATAGCTGCCAGATAAATTAACGGCCGCTGCCCCTCTTTTGCCATCTGAAGTGCTCTGTTTTCTGCATATTCTGATTTGCCGCTGGCACTTCCGCCTGTCACCAGTAATATCATCTATTTCTCCGCCTGTTTTTTTGCATAGTTTTCATACTGCGTTACATGAATATCCTCAAATGTTCCCATCCGTCGGTAAACTTCCAGTCCCATATCATACAAAGGCATCGCTGCTGCTGCACCGGTTCCCTCTCCAAGGCACATTCCTGCCTGGATCACCGGCTCAAGATGCAGATTTCTAAGTACTTTCCATGCAGCCGGTTCCGCTGAAATATGCGAAGCCAGAAGATAGCTGGTGCAGTCACTGTTGATCAGAGACGCACACAGGGCACCGGCCACGGAAATATATCCATCCAATACAATCGGCACACCAAAGACGGCACCGCCCAGGCACATTCCTGCCATAGCCGCAATCTCATATCCCCCCAGATGAGACATCAGTTCTACAGCTGCATCAATTTTGAAAAATGGACCTTCCGGAATTTCAGAATCCTCTGTTGCCTTCCAATAACGATCCACAGCCTGTTCTATCACAGCAACTTTTTTGTTATACGCCTCATCTGACAGACCCGCTCCGCGTCCCGTCACTTCATTGGCCGGAAGGTTCAAAAGGACAGAGACAAGGGCACTGCTTGGCGTTGTATTGCCGATTCCCATTTCTCCCATACCGATCATCTCATATCCCTGTGTTGAAAGATCAGCAACAACTTCGATACCCGCCAGAATGGCCTGAACACACTGCTCCTGCGTCATGGCCGGCTCCGCCGCAATGTCCCCGGTCCCTTCACCCACCTTACGGTCACACATGACCATTGGTTTAAATTCTTTGTCCGGATAATGTTCTCCGAGCATGCCCACGTCCACCGGAAATACATCCGCACCGGCTTTCGCTGCCATGATATTGATGCTTGCTTTTCCCGCAGCAATATTATCTGCAACGATCCGGGTCACACTGCTGTCTGTCTGGGTCACGCCTTCTCTGACAACCCCGTGATCACCACATAAAACAACGATGGCGCGCTTGTCCATTTTGACATTTACCGAATTCTCCATCCCTGCCATCTTCACAACGGCACGTTCCAGGGCCCCAAGGCTTCTTAACGGCTTACCGATACTGTCCCATCTCTGCCATGCCGCTTCCATCACTTTTTCATTCGGCTGACTGATCATAAATAACTGTTGATTTAATTGTGCTTTTAATATCTTTAAATCTGCCACTTCATATTCCTCACTTCTCGTTTTTATATCTTCCCTTGATTTTTGATATGCCGGCTTGTGAATAATCGCCTACATCCGGATTATCTGTCAATATAGTTTCGACATGCCTCCAGATAATGAACCGCCATTTCCTTATTGGCATTAAAATAAAAATGCGGAAATCCTGCCAGCATCTGCTTTTTCTGATAAATGCAATGCCAACGGCGCCCGGTCATTGGTTTTGCCGCTTCAAAACA
>JBNMJG010000059.1:0-6682 GCA_050873705.1 Coprococcus sp.
GGTGCTTCAGCTGATCCGGTTCCCGGGAAACTTTATATCCCGCTACGATATCTTTTTTATGATGCTGTGGATGATGAGCTATTTTATTTTTGCAGGGGGTATGCTGCTGCAGTTGGTGGAGGCTGTCAAGCTTTTCATCGGTGCGGAAAGAAAGGAACGGATCATGGGTAAAAAACTGGCGCTTCTCTTTGGCATGCTGACAATTGCTATTCTTTTGTGCGGCTGCTATACAGAGCGGGAACCACAAAACCGAAATTATATTATGTGTATGGGGATAGATTGTGAGGCTGCAGGATGGAAGATCAGCTATGGCTTCCCGGATCTTGGAGCCCTTACGGGAACGGATGCAGGGGAGCCGGAACCGGTGCGGGTCATCCATGCATCGACCATCAGAGAGGCCGCGGAAAAATTGGAGGCTTCTTCGGATAAAACGACGGATTATAGTCAGATGCCGGTGATCCTGATCGAAAAAAAACTTCTGGATAATGATGACAAAAGAGAAAAGCTGATGAAGGAACTGGCGGAGGAAAAAGCCATACGGCGCACCGCGTTGGTTGCCTGTGCAAAAAATACAGCGGAAGAAATCCTTGAACTGGACGATGATGTCCATGGTTCAGTGGGGGTCTTTATCTATGAACTCTGCCAGAACAACTACGAAAACAAAGGCTATACCATGAGTATTCTGGAAGATTTCATCGGCGGCAGAACAGGCTCTGAAACGGTTATCCCTGTATTTGCAAACAATCATGATATTCCCGAAATAATCGAATTGATAGGCTATAAATAATTCAAAAAACAGGATTGTTATGGTATAATCTTTTTATAGGAAAGAAATCAACGATACAATTACTGACAAAACTTCATAGATAGTTTGAACGCGCAAACATATCTGCTTTGAAGCAGGGAGGCGTCAAACTTCTGGGGAAAGGAAGAATTTATGACAGAAAACGTCATTTTAACAGTCAAGGGCCATCAGACGGATATCGGTGAGGATGCCACTACGGAACTGATCGCCGGGGCTGCTTATTATTATAGAAATGGCAAACATTACATCCTGTATGATGAGGTAGATCCTGAAAGCGGTGAACAATCAGGGAATACGATCAAGATCAGTGATGACAGAGTGGATGTCATCCGGCGGGGTTCGGGAAGAACACATATGGTATTTGAGAAAGAGAAACAGATTTCTTCGCAGTATCATACACCGGCCGGTGTGATCCAGATGGAAGTATTCACATCCAGACTGCAGACGAGAAGGGATGAAGAAAACATAGAAACGGAGATTGTATACGACCTTCATATGAATGATGTCTTTATTTCGGAATGTCGAGTTGTGATCAAAGTGACGTCTAAAGATAAGGCAGAACTGCATATAATAAAAGAGGAGTAACAGAGGATGAAACAGAATGGTGCTGTTTATTTTTATAATTTGAATTCGGCGAAGGGAAGACAGATCCGTATGCTGTGCCTGACACTGGGATTGAAGATCCGTGTTGTGGATCAGTCACAGTATGAGGAAGCGATTGGTGCCATCGCCGGAGTACCGGGATATGTATTAAAGGAAAGCACTTACAGTGGGGAAGGCTTCAGTGATGAGATGCTGATTCTCAAGGGCTTCAGTGAGCGGATGCTTGACAGTTTTCTTCACGGATTCAGAAAGATGAAGATCCAGCCGGTGGCGCTGAAAGCCATTTTGACAGAAGCCAACTGTGGTTGGAATTCCATAGAACTCCATGACGAGCTTGTCAAAGAACATGAGAGCATGAACAGGCAGACAGAATCAGGACTGGCAGACAATAGAGAGACAGAATAAAGGGGGAGTTAAGATGTCGGATCATTTAATTATTGCTTTAAACAGAGAGTATGGCAGCGGCGGCAAGGAGATTGCTGAGAAATTGGGAAAGCGTCTTGGAATCAAGGTCTATGATGAAGATATCGCAGATCTTGCTGCAAGGCGGAGTGGTATCCGCAAGGATTATTTTGAGAAAGTCGATGAGAAACCGACAGATAGTTTCCTGTATATGCTGGCGATGAATACATTTACCATGAATACATCCATGAATCCTTTTGAGAATACGTTATCCAGTGATAAATTATTCAATAAACAGGCAGAAGTGATCCAGGAGATCGCAGATGAGAATGACTGTATCATCATCGGACGATGTGCAGGATATATCCTTCGGGATGAACCGAAGTGCGTGAAGGTTTATATCAGCGCTGATAAAGATTTCAGAACAAAGCGTATTATGGCATCGGATCATCTGGATGAGAAGGAAGCACAGAAGAAGATTCATTCCATGGACAAGAAGCGGGACAGCTATTTCGGCTATTATGCCGGTCAGGACTGGAAAGCGTGTCATACATATGATCTGGCTATCAGTACAAGCGCCCTTGGCATTGACAAGGCCGTGGATCTGATCTGTCAGTACATTGAGCTCAAGTTTAAGTAAATTATCATTTACTTTTCATGAGAAAAAGGCTATAATAAAATTGACATGACCGATATTGAACGGTTATGGCTGAAAATGATCGAAAATGATCGACACAATGTATGGAGGAATTTTTTATGTTAGTATCAGCAAAGGAAATGCTTCAGAAAGCGAAAGCAGGTCATTACGCAGTAGGACAGTTCAACATCAATAACCTTGAGTGGACAAAGTCTATTCTGCTGACAGCTCAGGAGATGGATTCACCGGTTATTCTTGGTGTATCAGAAGGTGCAGGCAAGTACATGTGCGGTTTTAAGACAGTATCTGCCATGGTTAAGGCAATGATCGAAGAACTGAACATTACAGTACCTGTTGCACTTCATCTTGATCACGGTACTTATGAAGGATGCTATAAGTGTATCGAAGCCGGATTTTCATCCATCATGTTTGACGGTTCCAGCTATCCGATCGATGAGAATGTTGCCAAGACAAAGGAACTTGTCAAGGTTTGCGCAGAGAAGGGTATGTCCCTTGAAGCAGAAGTCGGTTCCATCGGCGGTGAAGAAGACGGCGTTGTTGGCATGGGTGAGTGTGCAGATCCAAATGAATGCAAAGCAATTGCAGACCTCGGCGTAGATATGCTTGCTGCAGGTATCGGCAATATCCATGGCAAGTATCCTGCAAACTGGCCGGGTCTCAGCTTTGAAACTTTAGCTGCTGTACAGGAGAAGACAGGTGAGATGCCTCTGGTTCTTCACGGCGGTACAGGTATTCCTGATGATATGATCAAGAAAGCCATCAATCTTGGCGTAGCAAAGATCAATGTCAACACAGAATGCCAGCTTTCATTTGCTGCTGCTACAAGAAAATATATCGAAGAAGGCAAGGACCTTCAGGGCAAGGGCTATGATCCTCGTAAACTTCTTGCACCGGGTGCTGAAGCAATCAAAGAAACTGTCAGAGAGAAGATTGAGTTATTCGGTTCTGCAGGCAAGGCATCTGAATAAAATTAATGATATTCAGGATTTAGAAGTATCGCAATAAGGGAATCCCAGTCAATCTTTTGACGCATCTGCGTCTGAATTGATTGGGATTTCTTTTTTTAAACCATGTTTTATTCTATGAGAGCGGAGATGAGAATAGAGAATACAGTATGATGATCAGTTATGTCAGGAAAAATTTACCTATTTTTTACGCAAAAAGGGTAGCATAGAGGATATCCATCTGGTTATAATAGAGTTAATTATGTTTAACTGTTGAAAAGGATAAAGGATGGAAGATATGAAAGAAGCAATTATCGATATCGGTTCAAACTCACTGCGTTTGACTTTGTATGAGACAAATGGTCATCATTTTAAACTGCTTTTCAGAGAGAAAGTGATGGCGGGACTGGCCGGTTATGTTGAGAATGGCAAATTGAGTGCAGAAGGGATTGAATGTGCCTGTGCGGGGCTGCTGAATTTCCAGAATATTTTGAGAACGCTGGAGATTAAAGATGTCTGGGTATTTGCAACGGCCTCTCTTCGTAATATTTCCAATACAGAACAGGCTGTATCCGTGATCCGGGCAGCCACCGGTTATTCGGTGGAAGTCATCAGCGAAGAGGAAGAGGCATTATTCGGTTATACAGGGGCGATGCAGGAACTTCATGTTGCCACCGGTGCATTTTTTGATATAGGCGGAGCCAGTACGGAAGTCGTGAATTTTGATAATGGTGTGCCGAAGGATTATGTGAGTTATCCCATCGGCTCGCTGAATCTGTATCGGCGCTATGTTAAGAAAATCCTGCCGGGAGCCAGTACAATCAAAAAAATGCAGCAGAGCATTGCTGAAACAATCTCTGCGGATGGCAAAAAGAATACGCATAAACCATTGGTTGTGGGGGTTGGCGGAACCGCCAGAGCGGTACTTAAGCTGGCCAGATACTATTACGGCCTGTCTGAGGATTGCCGGAGCATGACGGCGGAGCAGTTAGATGGCTTATGCCAGTTTTTGTACAGTGGGAAAAAGAGTGCCTGTGATATGATTCTCAAACTGGAGCCGGATCGGATCCATACCATCATTCCGGGGACATTGATCCTGCAGCACATCTGCCATGCGTTCCAGGCACAGCACCTTGTTGTGGGCAAATACGGTGTCAGAGAAGGGTATTTGTGTCAGAAAGTGTTAAAGAACCAATAAAAGATAAATGATATTTAAGACTCGCCTGCACGTCCCGGTGAGAAATAGGGTCTGCTTTATGTCAGGATAATTTGAAAGCTTCATACATATGATGGATATGTATAGAATAGGAAGAGGCATTTGAAATGAGACATAAAGCAGGCCTTCTGTTTTTTATCGTATTGACAGCGTCGGCAGTCATCGTCTGTTCGGGATGTTTTGGCGGACAGCCAAAATACATCGGTTATTCGGTTTTAGGCGGATTCCCGAATCCATCTCAGAAATCATTTTCAAAAGTACTGTTTCAACCGGATCTGCAGCAAAAACCAATGATCGCCCTGACCTTTGATGACGGACCAAAAGCCGGGGTGACGGATTGGCTTCTGGATGAATTGAAAAAACGAAATGTGAAAGTGACATTTTTTCTCATCGGCAGTCAGGCAGATCTTCCGGAAAACAGGGAAATTATCCGGCGGATGGCAGAAGACGGACATCAGATCGGGTGCCATACCTATCACCATGTGCAGATGACGACATTGTCTGAAAATCAGCAGAAAGAGGAGATTCTTCAGTGGTATCAGGCAGTTTCAGACATTATCGGGGATTTCAGTTATGCTGTCCGGCCGCCCTATGGCTGTGTCAATAATGCTGTCTGCAGAAGTTTGAATGTGCCGGTGATCCTGTGGTCGGTGGATACCGAGGATTGGACAGGAAAAAGTGCCGGTGAGATCGCAGATTATGTGATTTCCGAAGCAAAGGACGGCGATATTATCCTTCTGCATGATATCTTTGAAGAAAGTGTTAAGGGGGCGGTGATGGCGCTTGACGATTTAATGCGCAGAGGCTATACTTTTGTTACAGTGAATGATTTGCTGGCTGACAGAGGCATTGCCATTCAGAGCGGAAAGGTCTATCGTCAGGCGGCACAAGGAGGCAAATGATGAAGATTGGTTCACATGTGGGAATGAGCGGCAAGGAGATGTTTCTTGGTTCCGTGAAGGAGGCATTGTCTTACGGGGCAGATACATTGATGGTTTATACAGGCGCACCGCAGAATACAAGGCGCAAAGCGATAGAGGAACTCCGGGTGGAGGAGGGCTGGAATCTGATGAAAGAGAAGGGAATGGATGAGATTGTCATCCATGCACCGTATATTATCAATCTGGCCAACACGGTAAAACCTGAAACTTACGAACTGGCTGTAGAGTTTCTTGCCAAAGAGATTGAGCGTACCGCTGCCATGGGGAGCAAGATATTGATCCTTCATCCGGGAGCCCATGTGGGAGCCGGTGAAGAAGCAGGTATCAAGAGGATTATAGAGGGACTGAATACGGTGCTTACGGCAGAGACACCGGTGAATATTGCCCTG
The DNA here is from genome assembly GCA_050873705.1 of Coprococcus sp. Classification (GTDB taxonomy): domain Bacteria; phylum Bacillota; class Clostridia; order Lachnospirales; family Lachnospiraceae; genus Coprococcus_A. The sequence goes on from JBNMJG010000059.1 coordinate 5,959, forward strand.
GAGACCATGGCGGGAAAGGGCAGTGAGATCGGACGGAATTTTGAAGAACTGGCCGCCATTTATGAAGGTGTTCGATACGATGATAAGTTAAGGGTATGTTTCGATACCTGCCATGTGCATGATGCAGGCTATGATATTGTGCATGATTTTTCAGGGGTGATGACACAGTTTGATAAGGTGATCGGACAGGATCAGATTGCGGTTTTCCATGTCAATGACAGCAAGAACCCATGCGGCGCTCATAAGGACCGTCATGAGAATTTCGGTTTTGGAGAGATTGGTTTTGAGGCGCTGATGCAGGTGGTGAACTGTCCGGATTTTGAGCAGATACCGAAGATACTGGAGACACCGTATATTCCGGATCCTGAGAACAAGAAGAAAAGTTACGCACCATATAAATATGAGATCGAGATGATTCGAAAGGGCAGTTTTGATGCGCAGCTCAAAGAGGAAATTCTTCAGGCAGCGAAGTAGAAGAGCAAATGTTTGATGCATCAGATGAGGGAGAGAATTTTATGGAGAGATTGTCAATGAGAATTCCTGAAAATGCAGCAGTAATCTTAAAGCGATTATCTGAGGCGGGGTATGAAGCCTATGTTGTCGGCGGCTGTGTAAGGGACAGTCTTCTGGGGAAAGAGCCGAAGGACTGGGATATCACCACATCTGCAAGGCCGGAGCAGGTGAAAGCCATTTTTGCCCATACTATTGATACAGGGATTGAGCA
>JBNMJG010000060.1:0-6657 GCA_050873705.1 Coprococcus sp.
AATTTGCAAAAATTGAGTAAAGCACGTACCATTTGATTTTATTGCTTCAATGCTGATAAAAATTTACAATAGACACATCGAAAGAAAGAAAAAAATGTATAAAATCTACAACAAATAATTATCAACTAGATGGAGGGATTGGAGATGGGTAAGGTTAAAGTCTTAACAGCAAGACAGGCCGCAGATCTTATCAAAGATGGCGACACATTGACTTTAAGCGGATTCGTTGCAAATGGTATTGCAGAAGCATTGAACACAGCTGCTGAGGAGAGATTCCTTGAGACAGGACATCCAAAGGATCTTACATTATTCTGGGTAGCTGGTACTGGTAATAAAGACGGCAGCCATGCTGATCATTATGCACATGAAGGTATGGTAAAGAAAGTTATCGGCGGACATTTCAATTTTGTTCCTAAGATTTGTGAAATGCTTTCTGAGAACAAAATCGAAGGCTACAATGTTCCACAGGGTGCCATCGCTCAGATGCTGAGAGATAATGCAGCACACAAGGTAGGAACTATCAGCCATGTTGGTATCGGCACATTCGCAGATCCAAGAAACGGCGGCGGACGTTTAAGTGAGAAGACAAAAGAAGATATTGTTAAGGTCATCGAACTTGAAGGTCAGGAACAGTTATTCTATCCGAGAATTCCAATCGATGTTGCTTTTATCCGCGGTACATATGCTGATGAATTAGGTAATATCACAATGGAGAAAGAAATGGCTCCTCTGGATGCAACTTCACAGGCAATGGCTGTTCACAACAATGGCGGTCTGGTCGTTGTTCAGGTTGAAAGAGTTGTCAAAGCAGGTCATCTTGATCCGAAGCTTGTAAAGATTCCTGGTATTTATGTAGATGCGGTTGTTGAATGTCCGGCAGATGATCCGAAACAGTCACAGAGTATCAACTGTACATATGATCCGGCTTATGCAGGCAACACACAGGTACCTGTATCCAGCCTTGAACCAAAGAAACTGGATGCTAAGAAGATCATCGGACGCCGTGCAGCAATGGAATTAAAGAAAAACGTTGTTGTTAACCTTGGTGTTGGTGTTCCTGAATGGGTATCTTCTGTAGCAGCTGAAGAAGGTGTTGCAGATGAAATGACACTGACTGTTGAGTGCGGTCCTGTGGGCGGTGTACCTGGCGGCGGCCTCAGATTTGGTGGTTCTGTCAATGCACAGGCTTACATGGATGAAGGTTACCAGTTCGACTTCTACGATGGCGGCGGTTTGGATCTTTGCTTCCTTGGCCTTGCAGAAGTAGACAACAACGGTGATGTGAATGTCAGCCGTCTTGGAACAAGAATCACAGGCAGCGGCGGTTTCACAAATATTTCTTCTAACTCAAAGAAAGCTGTTTTCTGCGGTACATTCACAAATGGTGTTAAGATCAAGACCGGTGACGGCAAGCTGACAATCCTTGAAGAAGGTAAGAAACATAAATTTGTCAATAAAGTAACTGAAATCACATTCTCAGGTGTTGTTGCCGGCAAGGCAGGCAAGGATGTCCTTTATGTGACAGAACGTGCAGTATTCGCATTAAAGGCAGATGGTATTCACCTCATCGAAGTGGCACCGGGCATCGATGTTCAGACACAGGTTCTCGATGAAATGGATTTTGCACCGATCGTTGACCGCGATGCAGATGGCAATGTGAAATTAATGGATGCCAGAATCTTCAAAGATGAAGTCATGGGCATGACAATTGAGTAAAAAACAGTTTTTTATAAATAATATCAAACAGGGAGGATTTATTATCATGGAAAACTTATTTGCAAACACAGGAATTGGCAAACACATCATCAGAACACATCATTGGGGTATCGTTTTACCTACACTTGAAAAAGCAGAAGCTTTTATGAAAACATTCGGTCTTCAGGAAGATTACAGAGGTCATGTAAAAGCTTATGATTCAGATCTGATCTTCACAAAACACGGCAACGGTGTAGATGCAGTGGAATTCATCATTCCTAAGTCAGGCGTTCTGACAGAGTTCAACAAAGGTAAAGGCGGTATCGCTCATGTAGCTTACCTTGTAGATGATCTTCAGGCTGTTTCTGAAGAAGTAAAAGCAATGGGTTATGAACTTCTTGAAAAAGAACCTCAGGAAGGTACAGAAGATATCATTGTTAACTTTATCCGTCCGAAATATACACAGGGTATTCTTGTAGAACTGATCCAGCAGGTTGGCGAGATCAATTACGACGCAACATTCACAAGCCGCTGGGGCAACGAAAAATAATTATAAGCTATAATGACAGGAGGAAATGTCAGTGTACACATTAGGTATTGATATTGGTTCCGCTTCCAGTAAAGCGGTGATCTTAAAAGATGGAACGGATGTTGTTACATCAGCAGTCGTTCAGGTAGGTACAGGAACTTCAGGTCCGGGACGTGTTCTGGAAGAGGTTTTCAGTAATGTCGATTTAACACAGGAAGACATGGATTATACAGTGGCAACAGGTTATGGACGTTTTTCTGTAGAAAATGCAGACAAACAGCTCAGCGAGATTACCTGCCATGCAAAGGGGATTTTCCACCTTGTGCCATCTGCAAGAACCATCATTGATATCGGTGGTCAGGATGCAAAAGCCATTCAGCTGGATGCAAAGGGAAATATCCAGAAGTTTGTAATGAATGATAAATGCGCTGCCGGTACAGGACGTTTCCTGGATGTTATGTCAAGAGTTCTTGAAGTTCCGCTTGATCAGATGGGAAAAGTTCATTTCCAGGCAAAGGAATGGGCGCAGGTCAGCAGTACTTGTACAGTATTTGCAGAATCTGAAGTTATTTCCCAGCTGTCAAAGGGATTACCTAGAGAAAGTATTGTCGCAGGTGTTCATCAGTCTGTAGCCAGTAAGGCATGTTCTTTAGCATACCGTATAGGGGTTAGGAACGATGTGGTTATGTGCGGTGGTGTTGCACAGAATGCAGGCGTTGTAGACGCAATTGAGAAAGAGTTAAAGCAGAGTATTATCGTTGCACCTCATCCTCAGATCACAGGCGCTCTCGGGGCTGCACTGATGGCATACGAAGAATTAATGAAAGCGAATAAATAAACCGAATTTAACGGAAGGAAGGTAAAAATTTATGGAATTTAATGCAATGGAAGCCAGCGCAAAAGAATGTTTGGCATATTATCAGGCAAAACTCGATGAAGAAGCATGGGAGGCTAAAAAGAACGGCAAGCTTGTCTGTTGGTCAGCTTCTGTAGCTCCTCCAGAATTCTGTGTAGCTATGGATATCGCTATGGTTTATCCTGAAACACATGCAGCAGGTGCAGGCGCAAGAAAAGCATCTATGGATCTTCTTGAAGTAGCAGATGAAAAAGGCTACAACATCGATATCTGCTCATATGCACGTACAAACCTTGGTTATATGGAACTGCTGAAACAGGAAGCATTAACAGGTCAGAAACCTGAAAAACTTGCAAACTCCAAAGCAGCTTATGTTCCTCTTCCGGACCTGGTTATCACATGTAACAACATCTGTAATACACTGCTGAAATGGTATGAAAACCTTGCAAAAGAACTGAACATTCCATGTATCATCATTGACGTTCCTTTCAACCATACAATGCCTGTATCACGTCATAACAAAGAGTACATTGCAGATCAGTACAGAGCAGCCATCAAACAGCTGGAAGAAATCACAGGCAGAGCATTTGATTATGATAAATTCTTTGCAGTTCAGGAACAGGTACAGCGTTCTGTATTCTGGTGGAACAAGGTAGCAACATACGCACAGCGTAAACCATCTCCACTGAATGGTTTCGACCTGTTCAACTACATGGCACTGATCGTTTGCGCAAGAGCAAGAGATTATGCTGAAATTACATTCCACAAATTTGCTGATGAACTGGAAGCAAAGGATGCTGCTGGTCAGTACGCATTCGGTGCACCGGAAAATGAAAAGCATCGTGTTACATGGGAAGGTATCGCTGTATGGACTTACCTTGGTGCAACATTCAAAGGCTTAAAGAATCAGGGCGCTGTTATGACAGGTTCTGCTTATCCGGGTCTCTGGAGCCTCGTTTACACACCAGGTGATCTTGAATCCATGGCTGAAGCTTATACAAATGTTTATATCAATACATGCGGTCCTAACAGATACGAAGAATTCTACAAAGTTGTTAAGAACTCCAAGAGTGACGGTATTGTTCTCCATCTGAACAGAAGCTGTAAACTGATGGGTCTGTTAAATAACGAAGGCGCAGAATATGTCAATGCAAAACTGGGTGTACCATATGTCAGCTTCGACGGTGACCAGACAGATCCTCGTGTCTTCACACCAGCTCAGTATGAGACACGTGTTCAGGCATTAACAGAAATGATGGACGAAAATCAGTAATCAGAGGAGGAATATATAAGATGAGAACAGCGAAAGAGATCATTAATGAGTTTAAAGCAATTGCTGACAATCCTAGACAAGCAATGGATGACTATAAAAAAGAAACCGGTAAAGGTGCAGTAGGTATCATGCCTGTATACTGTCCGGAAGAAATTGTACATGCAGCAGGCTATCTTCCAATCGGTATGTGGGGTGCACAGAAGAAACAGATTTCAAAAGCACGTACTTACCTGCCTCCATTTGCATGCTCCATCATGCAGTCTGTAATGGAATTACAGTTAGAAGGTGTTTATGATGACCTGGAAGCAGTTATCTTCTCCGTACCATGTGATACATTAAAATGTATGAGCCAGAAATGGAACCGTCCGGTACCTGCTATCGTATTTACACATCCTCAGAATCGTAAGATCGCAAAGGATGCAGCCAATGTATTTGCTCGTGAAGAGTTCAATATCGTTAAAGAGAAACTGGAAGACATCCTTGATGTTCATATTTCCAATAAAGCAATCAAAAACAGTATTGCAGTTTACAATGAAAACAGAGCAGCTTGCCGTGAATTCTCTGATGTAGCAGCAGAATATGCAGCAGTTGTTACACCATCCGACAGACATGCAGTTATCAAAGCACGTTGGTTCATGGAGAAATCCCGTCATACAGCACTTGTTAAAGAACTGATCGCAGCTCTGAAAGCTGAACCGGCTCCTGAATTCAAGGGTAAGAAGATTATCGTTACAGGTATTCAGGTTGAGCCATATGATGTGCTTGATATCTTCCAGGAAAATGGTTTTGCAATCGTAGCAGATGACCTTGCTCAGGAAACACGTAACTTCCGTCAGGATGTTCCTGATGATGACGATGCCCTGATGGCACTGGCAAGAGCATGGAATGAATTTGATGGATGTTCACTGGCAACAGATGCCAATAAACCAAAGGGTCAGATGATCATTGATGCAGTTAAGAAATACGGCGCAGACGCTGTTGTAGTATGCATGATGAAATTCTGTGATCCGGAAGAATTTGACTATCCGATCCTTCTCCAGGAATTTGAGGCTGCTGGCGTGAAGAACCTGTATATTGAAATTGATCAGGAATCTACAGCATTTGAGCAGGTAAAGACACGTATTCAGACTTTCGCAGAAATTCTGTAATAACAAAAACAGGGGGTTTACAGTATGTTTGCGATAATAGCCTTTATTCCAATTATTGTAACGATTATTGTCATGGCCGGTTTTAACTGGCCGGCAAAAATCGCCCTGCCTCTGGCATGGCTGATCACAGCCGTTGTATGCTTCTTCGGATGGCAGATGGATTTTATTACAATTGCAGCGCACACCGTATCCGGATTCCTCACATCTATTGATACAATCGTTATTATTTTAGGTGCGATCTTAATTATGAACACGTTGAAACACTCCGGGGGTATGGATGTTATCAACCATATGTTCACCAATATCAGCGATGACCCACGCATTCAGTTGATTATCATCGGCTTTATGTTTGGCGCATTTATAGAAGGTGCCGCAGGATTTGGTACACCTGCAGCACTGGCAGCTCCTCTGCTGATCAGCGTCGGTTTTCCTCCTTTATGTGCCGCCATGGTGGCACTTGTACTCAACAGCACACCTGTCCCTTTTGGTGCTGTTGGTACGCCGGCAGCAACTGCTTTTAATATGGTCAGCGGAGAAGTAGCAGAATCAGGCATTGCAAATACTGAAGCCTGGAAACTGGGACTGACAAAATGGGTTGCCATTCCAAGTGCAATCATTTGTCCAATCATTATTTTTGTCGCTATGTGCATGATGTGCAAGATGTTTGGAAAAGACAAATCCATTAAACCGGCATTTGAGTGTATTCCATACATCCTGATGGCTGCAGTTTCCTTCTGTGTGCCATACATCATTTGTGCAATGTTCCTCGGACCGGAATTCCCATCTCTGATCGGTGCTTTGATCGCATTAGTGATCTGTATCGTGACAGCAAAGAAAGGAATCCTCATTCCGAAGAGTAAATTTGAATTCCCGGCTCGTTCCGATTGGGAAGAAGCCTGGAGATCTGCAACAGCAGCTGAAGAAACAGAAACTGAGAATAAAGTTGTGGAAAGTAAGATTTCTCCAATCATGGCATGGGTGCCATACGGACTGATCGCCATCATCCTTGTTGTAACTCGTATTCCTCAGCTTGGTATTAAAGGTATTCTGAATGTATCTGAAGCACCGTTTGCATTGACACTCAGCCATATTTTTGGTGTAGAAGTTAACTGGAGCTTTAAATGGGCATGGAACCCTGGTGTTCTGCCATTCATCC
>JBNMJG010000061.1:0-6616 GCA_050873705.1 Coprococcus sp.
GCACGCAGCCAGTGTGATTGCCCTGGCTGATACAAGCTGCGGCAACGCGGCACTTGCACATATTCCCGAGGGCGCGAAAGGATTTACGACAATCGGATGCTCGTTCACTCTTTGCTAAGGCTCAACAATGGCTGCTGTCGGACAGGCATCCATGCATCGATGGCAATTTTCCGGACACTTGCTCATTTTCTCCGGTTCATCATATTCCAATGTCTGATCAACAAGAAACGCATACAGAATAACAAATGAACCTACTCCATCCACATACGAAAAATTATTTTTTCCGAAGCTTGTAACACCGGCTTTGCGTGTCAGCTGACGCAATGGCAGATTTAAGGATGCCTGCTGCACTTTTAATCCCTTTTGCTGAAGAAAATCTTCAAATAGCTGCAGCCTCGCACCGCAGATGGAATCCGCCCTCGGCACATAGCTGCGGGATAAATACGCCCGTCCGATCATACGGGTCAATTTCTCCGGAAAATGGACATTGGCATAATCATAGGCCAGTGCGATCACTGACCGACAGTCCGGCATTTCCGTTTTTGGATCAGACTGAAAGAGACGGCCATTAATCCATGGCATAAAACCGTCTTTCCTTTTGTTCAGAATTTCCTGATAAAAATCAACGTTCTCCGCATCTGTAATCCCAACTTTACAAAAACCCAAATCCAGGGCATATTCTTTGATCTCATCTGTTAAACTCATTGCTTCCCCCTCCAATATAATGTATATACACTAGTGTATATACATTATATAATGACAGGCCTTAAAAAGCAAGTCGTTTTGCCGGCTGCATAATCATTTCTTTGTTCTTTTACTCAATAAAAGGGACAGTTCTCACCATCCCGGCAAAAACTGTCCTCTCTTAATTTCATTATTCATGACTTCTTATCATATGCATCCTACTGAATCTCTGCTGTCCTGAATCCGTACTGTGCATCCCCGTATTCCCAGTCAATCGTAACTTCATACACATAATCCGGTTCTACATCCTTAATAACGAATTCCCCATCATCATTCTTCTCCACAGTCACATCTTCTTCTGATGCATCATAATCATCATTATCACCGGCCGGATACTGATCCGCACTCCAACGGCGGACGGCCACTTTCTCCGGCGCCAGATCACAGCTGACAGTGAAATCTGTCTTTCCCGCATCCATGGCCATCTTCTCAAGATCATCCCAATGCATCACAGCCGAACCGCATGCAGTCACTGTGTTATCTTCGGAACTGTCTGTTTCAGAATCGCCTGCCGGCGCTGTCCATGTATAATTCGCCGGTCCGCTCATCAATGACATGGTCTGTCCAAGGGATGAACTGTACACCAGGCCGACAGAGGGAACCTCGCTTGCATCCGGCTCCGCAAAAACCATATCGATGACGTCCTGATACTGCTTCAGTTCATCTTCCGAACCTTCACCGGTAACCACCATCTTATTGACCCCCGGATACTGCCCCGGATAGCTCTGCAGCAAAATACCGTCCCCATAAACATCCACATAGTCCGCCGCCTTCAGAATTTCTGACGAAATTCTCTTGCCGGACTCATCTGTCAGATCGTTTGGAATTGACGTCGTAAAAACAGTTCCGTTCTCCCGGTCTGCCAGAAGCCATGTTCCATTCTTCCCGGCCAGAAGAATGCAATGCTGTGCCGCCGAAGTCTCTTCACCATTTAAATCACCTGTCTCTGTCTGACTTCCTGCCGCCTGACTCTCTGTCTGGGCTGCTGCCTGACTGTCCGTGGTCTGTGTGTTCTGTCCTCCTGCGCTCTGTCCGCATCCCGCGATCAATGCCGATGTCAGACATACCGCCATTAAAATACCTGTTAATTTCTTCATCAATATAAACCTCCTGCATATCTATTGTCTTTCTGATCCAAATTTCTGTTCAAGATTCACTTGCACCTATTGGCTGTGACAATAGATATACGTATACCTTCGCCATTTTTATGGCTTCCCAACACTTTTTTCATGAATTTTAAAAATATTTTCGGATCATTTTTCATGAAAGTCAAAAAAACCTTCTATTTCTTCTTCAGATTCTGTTTCTGATTAAGTTTACAGCAATCCGGGACCCCGCCGTCAAAAAGCTCGTTATTTTCTTTTGCTACCCGCTCCAGATAACGATTCATCTTTTCTTTTAATTTCTTAAAAAGTTTCATTCTGAATTCCACCTTTCTATCCGTGTAAACATTTACCATGCTGAATGCCTTCATCTAATTTATATTATTTCTATCGGTTATATTATAATACATTTTTTCAGATACGGCACGCCTTTATATCCGGACATGATAAAAATATCGGAACAATAAAAGAAGCCTGTTCTTGCATAGGACGTCCTTTTCCATACAAAAAAGACCGCCGTCCCACTTTCCAGCAAAACGACAGTCTTCCCGATCCGATTATCTATTCTGATTCTTCAATGTATGATACAGCTCTGCATGTGCCAATTCCATATACGGTGTTGTATAGAGAATGTTGACAATATTAAATGTGACGGCACCCAGAATAAACCATCCGATGAATGACAAATCCAGCACAAAGGCATCCATCTTGTTGCCGTTCATCATTCGCTTGCTCTCTGAGAAGGCATCCTGACGGCTCATATCCGGATTCTCTGCAAGAAGGTACGGAATCATCATATACTCATATCCCTTGATAATACCCGGAATAATAAAGAGCAGTGACCATAAAACTGTAAAAAGCTCTTTCATAAACATCACGGCTCCGATATGTCCATATCCATTCTTGAATGCATATAAAATATCACTCCATTTTGCATCACCGTATCTGCAGTCTAAAAATACTTTTCGGCATCCGACTTCCAACGGATTCCACAGAAAAATACTCAATAAAACATTGATCAGTAATGCAATAATGATCACGCCTGCGATACCAATAAGCATTGCAACAATTAATGTCAGATCCGTACTGAATATATCAGTTGCATTGATATCTACATCATTGCTCTTTGCTGCTCCTCTGGCTGAATTGTAACCTGATCCGAGTAAAAAGGATAAAATCAATCCGACTACAACGGCCTTCAGATAATTGGCCTTCAGCAGTACTCTGGCATTACGCTTCAATCCCTGTCTGTTCCACATAATTATGCCTCCCTCATCTTCTTTTTTCTCACTATAGCACATAATGCGTGCAAAATCTATGATAACACATATCACCTGCAAAATCCATGATTTTATTGACACCTTCTCTATGATTTTATCGACACCCTTACAATTTTTGCCGCATAAGTCAGCGGATTCCGCTCTTTATAGTCAAAAAGCAGTGCCTCTGGACCGCCGATGCGGTGTCCGGCCTTTGCAGTCTCCGCAATATCCATCCCAAAGCCTTCCATATGGGTCATTCGCTTCATCTGACGCGGCGTACAGCCGGAATAAGACGGCAGATACTGCCCTGTCAGTGCCTCATCTCTGTAAAAATCTTCGCAGAAAGGACGATACAGTATCTCCTGTGCCCACTCCGGACGGGACTTCAGATTCTCTCTGGCATAAAGATCATAAAGCATGGTAAACTTGAGGATTTCAGAAACTTCGGATTCTTCTGCCTCAAGCTTCTCAGTTCTGCTGTTTTCCGCTCCCAGATGCCGTTCCCGCACAAATCGGAGCAGTATATCGTATCGCTGCATCCGCCCATGCTGCACTTTGCCAAATCCGGTCTCCTCATAAAATTCCGCCAGATCTTCAAAGAAGTCAAAGGGTTCCTGATAAAAATGCATCAGATAGGTTACGGACAGATCAAACTGATGGCTGTTGTAATAGACTTCCACCATCTCCTCGACACCCTTGAGTTTCAAGATGTCATCATAACTCATCCAGTCGGTCTTAAGCACTTCGTACGGTGCCTTCCTGCGGTAGACGATGCCGTACTGTTCCGCCATCACATGCATCCTGGAACCTTTCAGCACTTTCAGAAAGCCCAGCTGCAGCTGTTCCGGACGCATTCTGTACACATCATTAAAGGACTGCTTAAAACGGTCGTAATCTTCATATGGAAGACCGGCGATGAGATCCAGGTGCTGATGGATATTGTGGCCGGCATTCACTCTGTCAACAGCCCTGGCCAATCGATCCAGACGCATAGTTCGTGACACTTCCTGAATTGTCGCATCATTTGTGGACTGGACACCGATCTCCAACTGAACCAGTCCCGGCCGCATACCCGACAAAATCTCCAGTTCCTCATCATCCAGAAGATCCGCACCGATCTCAAAATGGAAATTGGTGATGCCTTTATCATTGGCCTTAATATAGCGCCAGATGGCCATGGCATGCTTCTTATTGCAGTTAAAGGTACGATCCACGAACTTCACCTGAGGCACCTCATGATCAATAAAAAACTGCAGTTCCTTTTCCACAAGGGATATGTCTCTCAGCCGCACCTTCTTATCCACCGAAGACAGACAGTAGCTGCAGGAAAAAGGACATCCTCTGCTGGTCTCATAATAAATGATCTTATTCTTGAAATCCCCCATCTCCTCATAGACGAAAGGCACCTTGTTCAGATCCATCACTTCACGCCAGCCGTTATCCACCAGCTGTCTGTTTTCCCTGTAGATAATCCCCCGGATATCCTGAAGCTTTCCACTGCCGCCGATATAATACTGCATCAGCTCATGGAAGCTCTCTTCTCCCTCGCCGCGAAGAACCCCGGTCACACCGGGATTTCTCTGCAGGCATTCTGCGGCGTCATAAGACACTTCCGGACCGCCAAACCAGATCGGCATCTCCGGCCTTAACTGATGCAGAAGCTCTGCCAGCTCCTCCACCATACCCATGTTCCATATATAACAGGAAAAAGCCACCATATCTGCCTGTTCCTTATAAAGATCCGCCAGTATATCTTCCGTATACTGGTTGATGGTATATTCTTTGATCTGGATCTGTTCTTTATATTCATCCGAAAAAGCCCGGAGACTGTAAATCGCCAGGTTGGCATGAATATACTTGGCATTGATCGCTGCCAGTACAATCTTCATTCTTAACTTCCCTCAATTTCTATTCATTTCATTTTCACATATCTGTATATTTTCTGCTGTGAATATCGTCTCCTGAAGACACAAAATTGTTTCTTGCAGATACTCCTTTATTATTATAGGCGTCCCACATTGAATGCGCAACACTTTCTTTGCCATTGACGAAAGGTTCAAACTCAACTATAGTAAGATATAGAAGGGAGGCGTTATTATGTCAGCATGGAATCCAAACAATGATTCTATTACACTCGAAGAATATGAGAATTTACCTTCCAATGTCCGCGCAGAAGTATTTGATGGACATATTTATAATATGGCCAGCCCATCTCAGGAACATCAGACCATTTCTATGGAACTATCCGTTATCCTTAATCAATATATTCGTCAAAATAATGGTTCCTGCAAAGTATTTGCCGCCCCATTCGATGTCAAATTGTCAAATGATCCCCTCGTCATTGTACAACCTGATCTGATGATCATCTGTGACAAAAATAAACTGGATGGAAAACGCTGCAATGGTGCCCCTGATTTCATTATCGAAATCATCTCTCCCGGCAATGCTTCCGATGATTACATCAAAAAACTTTACTATTATCAAAAATACGGCGTCCGGGAATACTGGATCGTCGATCCTACTACAGAAAGAGTCTTTGTCAATGATTTTGAAAATGGACAATTAAATATCCCTTACACATTTGATGATACAATTAAAGTTGGATTATACGACCATCTTTACATTGATTTTTCAGAAATAAAACAGGCCCTTGCCTGACATTCCGAGAAAAAAGCAGCGTGCTATTTTTACACGCTGCTTTTTATGAATTATAAGTTCGGACGAATCTGTTTTGGTTTGTATCCGGCATCTTCCAGTGCCTGGATGATTTCTTTCTTGTGTTCTGTACCGAAAGCTTCCAGTGTGATCTTCAGCTCTACCGCTGCCGTTCTGTTGGTACTGAAGAACTGGTTATGATCCAGTTTGATCACATTGCCGCGCTTGTCGGCGATCACCTGTGATACACGTACCAGTTCACCCGGCTTATCCAGAAGAAGTACAGAGATGGTGAAGATTCTGTCTCTGGCGATGAGGCCGTTCTGAACAACGGAAGACATGGTGATGACATCCATGTTGCCGCCGCTTAAGATTGAGACAACCTTCTTGCCCTTCACATCCAGATGCTTCAGTGCTGCCACTGTCAGCAGACCTGAGTTCTCAACGATCATCTTGTGATTCTCTACCATATCAAGGAAGGCTACTACAAGTTCTTCATCATCCACTGTGATAATGCCATCCAGATTCTGCTGGATATATGGGAAGATCTTGGTACCCGGTGTCTGGACCGCTGTACCGTCTGCAATAGTATTCACCGGTGATACGGTTGTCACGCGGCCATTCTCAAGGGATGCCTTCATACATGCTGCGCCGGAAGGTTCAACACCGATAACCTTAATATTGTTCTTCAGCATCTTGGCCAGTGTGGATACACCTGTAGCAAGACCGCCGCCGCCGATCGGTACAAGGATATAATCTACCAGAGGAAGATCCTAGATCACTTCCATAGCAATGGTTCCCTGACCGGTTGCCACACGCAGATCATCAAAAGGATGAATAAATGTGTAGCCA
>JBNMJG010000062.1:0-6523 GCA_050873705.1 Coprococcus sp.
ACCGACTGAGCCATGTTAGCCTACCTGTTCCATGATATCATTTATTCTGAAAATGGCAACAGTTATTTTTTATTGTTCCCATAATATCCCCGCAATTATTCAGAACCGGATATAATTTTTGTATCCTGCCCTACATCTGTTCCAGAATATATGCTTTGACATCTTCCAATTTACACTCTTTCCATGCACCTTTTGCCTCTTCCTGGGCAATCGGATAGATAATCTGGAAATCCAGAGCCTCACCCGGCACACGGCCGCTGCGCTTTTCTTCATAGAAATGGTCTTTCCAATGCGCTTCTGTGGCATCTTTGAATTTATCCGGATATAAGAACAACTGCTGACGCTTTGTTGCAGCTAAGAACATTTTCGCTGCCAATGGTTCAAGCTTATTATAATCATCCTCCTGAATATCTGCAAAAATCTTCGGAAGCGGTGCCGTCTCTATATGCTCATTCTCACGGTTGATCTTCAGCCCCAGCGCTTCAAAGGAATACTCTGTCTCTGTAAAATGAAGTTTCAGCAGAATGCCTTTTTCAGTATTGAACTGCGCACGCTGATAATCTGTATCAAAAATAAAATTCCCCAATGAATAGAAAATCATTTTGTCACCGACGGTTTCATAATTCATAGGTACATGAGGGTGATGACAGACAACAAGATCTGCTCCCATCTGCAGATACGCATGATAACGCTCTCTTGTATAAGGAGACGGAATGGCTGTAAACTCTTCGCCGCCATGAGCCACAACCACACACCAGCGGCATTTAGCCTTGATCTCCCGAATCGTCCTCCGAATGATCTCCATCTCACTCCAGCTTAAACAACCGCCTTTATCTTCTCCTGCCGGTTTGCAGCCGCGCTGATAACCGACGGCAAAAATTCCGATACCGCCGGCCTCATCAAGTATTAAAGGAGTCGCTGCCTCTGTAATATTCATGCCGACACCAATGGTCTTTGCACCAAACTTCTCTGCTTCCTGAAGTGTCATAGCCAAACCATCCTGTCCCGCATCCATGATATGATTGTTGCAGAGATTCCAGATATCTGCATGAATATCCTTCAAAACCCTCTCTGCCGCCGGATTGATGGTATGCATCAAACGCATCTCGGCTGCATGCATCAGTGTCGCTGTATTGTCCACCAACGGGCCTTCTACATTGGCCACTACATGATCTGCCTTTGTCAGAAATTCCAAAATTCCCGGTGCAAGAAGCGCATGATCCTCCCATTTTTTGTCCATATATTTATCAAAACCGATATCACCTGTAAAGGCGATTGTTGTACTTTCTTTCAATTTCACTACCTCTGTTTGTTATCATTTTCTAACATTCTAAAAAAGCACCGCAGCTCTGCATACATTTATTCCAGTCCGCAGGTATCGATCATCTTCCCCAGATTACCGACGCGGTGTGCATCTTCTGTATTCACATAACAAATTTTAAAATCACATTTTTTCTTCAGATCATTGAAACTTCTGGTCAGTATCTCCATAGCCTGGCTGTTGCCTTCCGGTGCATAATCGCTGATGATCACCAGTCTGTACATCTCGCTGTTCAGGCCCGCCTCCTCCATTTGCTCCTCTTCCCCGGGCATAAAATCATTCAGCAGATCGTAGCAGCGAAGTAATGTACCGCTGATGCTGTATGTAGTTGTAAACTCTTCCGGTGTTTCTCTGAATCCTTCTTCGTAAACAGTAAAAGGACGGACAACGACCTCTCTGCTGCCATAAACAAAGGCCTGCCCAAACATCAGGGCCCCCATTTTCTCATAAAATGCCTGAGCATCCCACAGCGCTTCCGTTACTTCCTGAAGCCGTTCAGTCTGATGCTTGCCCGGATGCATTTCCCTCAACATACAGTAGCATACATATACGTTATCCGTCTCTGATTTTCCTATTTTCATGAAAGCCTCCTACTGAGTGAAATCTTCTCCTGTCTCTTTCTTTCACTCTGATCTGTGCTCATCTGTTTCTCTATTATCATCGTATATCCAAAAGCAAATGTCAATGCATTTTTATATGAAAAGACAAATAAAAATATCACATTTTGTACAGATTCATTGTTCCCAGCTTTTCATTGAAATAATAACTGTATCGATAAAACTGCTTTCTGTTCCTTTGAACCTCCTGCAGCGCATCCAGTATCAGTTGTTTAGAATACTCTGCCTGCAGCAGCTTCCGTTTTCCTTCTCCTCCTTTTTCTGTGCTTTTCCGGCAATCAATACGAAGCCGAATCCTGTCGCTGTCAAGCTGCTGATCAATGATACGCAGCATATCCTCATAGGTTTCTGCATATTTCCCTGTACGGCAAAAATAGTTGTCCTTCTGTGCCGTACAGGACGGAATCATATCTTTTGGCCGATGATCAGCTGATATATCCGCTGTGGTCAGATTAAAGTAATCAAACTTAAAATGGCGCTCCTTATGCGCTCCGTCACCGCCTGTCAACTCCATCGCATCCCATGTCGGATCCACATGATACCACTGACCTAAAACCTTCACCAGATTCCACGCATGAAGCGTGTTTTCAGTAAACTCCCCCTTGTTATCTGCATATCCGATAACAACAATACAGGGAAGTCCAACCGAATCGCAAAGCAGCTTAAATGCTTTGGCAATTCCCTCACAAACTGCTTTTTTATCAAGAAATGTACCGACAATCGAATGTGCACTATAACAATTTTTTACCTTTAATGATTCGTAATCATAAGCCACACTTTTCACTACCGAATTATGTAAAAACAATTCCATTTTAAATGGATCATCCCGATATTCAAGGGCTTTATGGATCACTTTATCCACTGCATTGTGCATCTCAGCAATCATTGTTTTTGCCTCATTGACTGAATATAAATATTCAGGATAAAGTGTCCACTCACAATTTTGATACGAATGACTTACATTGTACTGATTGACATAAAAAAATACAGGGTGATCATACAGTACTTTGTAATAAATATCCGCTGCACTTTTCATTCCCGGATAAAGCAAAATCCTAATGGCTGACTGGTGACGCCGCAGACCATCACAGATAATTCTGTAGGCCAACTGTTCATTTTCATTCATCTGCCGATAGTAATAACTTTGTTTGTCCATTCTTTGTCTCACTTTCCGCAAACACATCTAACTGCTGTTAATACCTTCATCCCATCGTCCATTTCAATACGCTCCCTGTACATCCTTTTCAAAATAAAGATGTGCTAGAAAATATCTTTCGGCGGTACATAGTTCGGATTGGCACCTCTGTAATGCATCGTCACTTCTGCATCATTATGAGACACCTCAATCCGCATAGACTGTGCCGGATAAACCTGTTTCATGCGCCGCAATGTCATTCTTGCCAGTGCAAAAGCCAGGCCTTCACACTCTTCCGGAGAATGCAGGTCACGAAATCTTTTCTTACTGAAATTGAAATCATCTCTGGAATTGTTGTACCGACTGTCGTGGTAAGTATAAGTAATCCCTGTATTTGTCACGGTATAAACCAGATCTGCTTCCACAAACGCCATATTGGAGCCATGATCAGCATGTGAAATCATTCGCTGAAACATCATCTCCTGATGGTCAACCATAGTAACAAACTCACTGGCTTTTGAGATAGCACGATCACAGTATTTCCGAACCTCTGTATCATAAGCTGCTGCTTCTCTCTGAGTTTTCATGTCCGCCTCTTTTTGAGCTTTTTTTATGTCTGCATTTCCTTTGGCCCGAATTTCCTTCATCCTTCTCTCAATATTTGCATTTGTATCATTTACTTTGCCGCATGCCGCTCCCCACATTCCAAGCGGTATCAGAAAACCGACAACAAATCCAATCAACCCTCCTGTAAATGCACCGATTACCCATCCCAAAAGAACACCGCCAATGATGTATCCCGTTGCTTCCGGTTTTCTCTCCGGTTTCAGCGCATTGATTTCCCGCAAAACACGACTGTCAATCTCTCTTGCCTTCCGATTTGCTTCTGCATTATTGTTCAAACGCATTTGCTCTTTAATCCTGCTGTTATTAATTGGATCCATTACCTGCTCCTTTGCACAGGATGTTTAATCACATCCTGTGTCTTCCAAACGATATCTTCTCATGTAAATATTTCTGATATTTTTGCTGCTGTTTACAGCCCCAGCACCAAAAGTTCCGACACTTCATCCGCCTGATGCTCAATTTTTAATGCCAGATAATTCAAGGCTTCTCTGCCTTTTTCCTGCTCTGCATTGACACTGTCAATGATTTCAATGATTTCATCTTCATATACTCCCAGTTCATCAGACACATCCGCCACTCTCTGTCTGAGTGTCCGGCCTGCCTCCTCAAAATTATCATTAAAATGATGCAGATCTGAGGCCAGTTTCTGAAGATTCTCTACCCCTTGCTGATTAATTCCGTATCCTGCCATGTGATTCTCCCCCTTTTCCCTTATTCGATACTGATTTAAAAGGATTCTCCTGACTCTTCAATTCTTCGTATCTTTGAAAGAATCTTTCCTCTCAATTCCTCTGCCTGAATAAGTACCTTTGATAAAGATACAATGCACTCCTCAACCTTGATAATGGCCTTTTGACTGTACACATCATGTGCCATATTATCGCTGCAATCAATGACCGCATCATGCATTTTCTCCAGATCATCATTGACTGCATTCATATACTCTGTCAAAGCCCTTGCAGCCGTACGCAGCGCATCTGTACTTACATTTCTGTCTGACATAAAATTCCCTCCTGAAAACTTAATCTATCTCATTACCTTCATGCCTCTATTCTATCAAAATCCGCTTTGTCTGCCGTTCCCGGTTTCATCAAAAATCTGCTTGATCTGCCTCAGCCAAAAATATTGTGATATAAATGCGGTTTCAGCATCCATGCATCTCTGCCATTGGTATACATAAAAGTATCCTTCGACAATTCCGCCGCCTGTTTACCGCAGCTAATCTCCGCTGCATCCGCCCTTGTCATACGGAACACCATCTGATGATGAAAATCTTTCACATCCATTCGTGTATTCAAGAAATCTTCTGCCTGTTCAAAGCCGAATAAGAAATGGCTGTCATTCATTGAAATTCTCTTTAATACCCATTCCAAATCCTTCCTGACATCGCAAATACCTGCATCATCCGACGAAGTCTTTCCCTTTCCGGCAAGCACAGCATTGTATTCCGCGATCAAACGTTTCTTCTCATTGATATCCTGCGTATTTTTGATTTTTCTCAGAATATCTGCCTGTGATTCCTGCGGTTCTTTAAAACGGCCTTCTTTCAGGCTATCCGCATCACCTAAAAGTGCCATCTCCTCTGCCATACGTTCATATCCAAGCACAATGATCAGCTTCTTCTCTTTGTTTTTATCCAGGACCTGCCGTTTCATTTTTTTGACGGATGCACAGACAGCCTCTGTTCCAAGCTGACACGTAAAACCTCTGAGCAGTGTTGTGCTGTACTTTTTATAAATCCTGCTGTCCGGATGTGCCCAAAACTCAACGCCGCCTCCGCAGCGTCTGTAGCTGTTAATCACCGATACAATGATACTCATTGCATATTCACATCCGCCTCCCGTCACCAGCATATTTTCCGACGGACGATTTGTCAGCGCAAAAGGCCGTGCCAGCTGAAAGCCTCTCGGTACACCAGGATAGACCAGAACATCCTCCGGATTAAGGCTCCCCGACACCTTTGTCTCATACCTTTTGTAAAAAGGTATCTGGCTCTTAAAAGTCTGAAATTTACTGCCGTCAATCATTACCGGATGTTTGTCACGATAAAATCTGTCCTGGCATAAAGCCCCGTTTTCTGACGCCTGCATATGTTGATTCAGCATGTCGATCGTATGCTCAACTTCATTCTTCCTTGTATACATATTTTTCAGATGTAAAACACGAATTTCACCACTGCTGTCTCTCCATTTAAACAGAGATTCATAAAGCGGCAATGAACAAATTTCATTCTGCAAAGCTTCCGTCATCATGGAGGAAGACAGACCCAGTGTCTCCTTGATCTCCTGCGGCGTATTATTATAGAGGGCAAAACGCTGCTGAATCTGCTTTCTGGCCGGTTCTGTCAGACCTTCAACGCCGTCTGAATATGTCTGACTGGCAAAAATAAATTTAAAGCCGAAAGCAGCTCCTTCCCGAAGAAGATTTTCTAACTTTAATGTATAGTCTGCTTTATAACCATCACCCTTTGTCATCCTCAAAATCTGTGACATCTGTGCAAATTCATCAATTATAATAAAAATTGCAGGCATATCCACTTCCGGCGGTACATCTGCCAGTTTTGTCCACTGATTCTGTGAAAAAATACGCTTTCTTTCCTCCAGGATCTCCTGCAGGCGGTCAACAATATCAAATACCACTTCCTCTGACTTTTCAAGCAGCACATACTTTACATGAGGCGGTGTATGGGTCATGTATCTGCTGAATTCCATCATTTTGAAATCCAACAGCCATAATTCCAATTCATCCGGATGATAATTCATGATCAGTCCGCTGATCATTGTATGAAGCAGCGTGGATTTACCGGAACGCGCAGCCCCCATC
>JBNMJG010000063.1:0-6451 GCA_050873705.1 Coprococcus sp.
TCTCTGATCTCACCGTGTATTTCGCTGATCACATACCTGATCATTGGTTCTGTAGCAGTAACGGGATGTCTGTTTGTCATGAACGGTACATTGCTCCTCGGTAATCTGCAGGCATTTATCCGTTACATCTGGCAGATCAATGATCCGCTTTCACAGATTTCCCAGCTGTCTTCCCAGGTGCAGTCAGCATTTGCGGCCATGGGGAGAATCTTTACACTGCTGGATGAGGAAGAAGAAGAGCAGGAAGGAACCGTTTCAATTCAGCCGGAAGCAATTCGGGGAGAAGTGACATTTGACCATGTTGTCTTCGGATATGATGATGAAACACTGATGCGTGATGTGAATTTTGAGGCAAAACCGGGACAGATGGTGGCCATTGTAGGGCCTACGGGAGCCGGCAAGACGACATTGATGAATCTTTTGCTGCGTTTTTATGATGTGAAGGGCGGAGCCATCAGGATAGACGGCATCGATATCCGGGACATGAACAGGGAAGAATTAAGACAGCTGTTTTCACTGGTTCTTCAGGATACATGGCTGTTTAAAGGAAGCATTTATGATAATATCCATTACGGAAGGCTGAATGCCAGAAGGGATGAAGTTATTTCCGCTGCCAAGATGGCCAATGTACATCATTTTATCAAAACACTGACCGGCGGCTATAATTTTGAGGTTAACGAGGAGAGCACCAACATATCCCAGGGAGAAAAACAGCTTTTGACCATTGCGAGGGCGATCTTAAAGGATCCGCGGATTATTATTCTGGATGAAGCGACATCTTCCGTGGATACCCGTCTTGAAAAAATGCTGCAGGAAGCTATGCACAGAGTGATGGACGGCCGAACTTCTTTTGTTATCGCCCATCGTTTGTCCACTGTGAGAAATGCAGATCTGATCCTTGTCGTTGATCAAGGGGATATTGTGGAGCAGGGAACCCATGAGGAGCTGCTGGCCCAAAAAGGTGTTTATGAAAAGTTATATCACAGCGGCACATCCCTTGCGAATCAGTAGTCAGTGTGCTAAGATAATAGAATGAAATTTGATCAGAAAATCTTGAATGAATCATTGTTATGGAGGGAAATATTTTGCGGGGAGGACCAACAAGAAGGAAGGCGCATATTCCGGGATTAATTATTACGATTGTATTATTGCTCATTGCCATAGAATTTATCGGATTGCTGGCGGTGACAAAGCTGGTGCCTGTTTATCTGCTTTTTGCGGTGGGAATTGCTATTCTGACTTGTGTTTTGCTTGTATGTCTTCTGACAGGGGATTTTCGGAAGAAGGTGCGCTTTGCCGCAGGCACTGTGTTGGGAATTTTATTCATTATTTTGCTGGTTGCAGGGAACCTGTTTGTATTGAATACGTATAATACCCTGACCAGAATATCCGGGGTGAATACGAAGACGTCCCAGATCGGTATTTATGTTCTGAAAAATGATGCAGCGCAGACAATTGAAGATGCGAAAGATTATACATTTGGTACATTGAGCAGTCTGGATACGGAGAATACGCAGGAAGCTGTGAAGCAGATTCAAACGTTGGTTGGACAGCCTGTTAAGCTGCAGTCCGTGGATGGCGTGACAAAGCTTGTGGACGGTCTGATGGATGGCAGCTGCGGCGCAATTATCCTGAATCATGCTTATCTTCCGATCTTGTCGGAAATGGAAGGCTATACAGATATTGAGAATAAGATCCGGGAACTGGATCTTCTGGATGTCAATACGGTCATTGAGGAGCAGACGAAGGATACAGCAGTGTCACAGAATCAGGATGCAAAGAATATCATACGTCTGTATATCAGTGGTATCGATACAAGAGGCAGTGAGATTATCAATACACGAAGTGATGTGAATATTATTGCAACGATCAATACAGACACAAAACAAGTACTGCTTGTATCGACACCGAGAGATTATTTTGTCCCGTTGTCAATTTCCAATGGTGTACCGGATAAATTGACCCATGCGGGTATCTATGGTATTGATGTGTCTATGGATACCCTTGGCATGCTCTATGACATTTCATTGGACAAGTATTTTAGATTGAATTTTGCGGGATTTATTAAAATTATTGACGCGCTTGGCGGTGTAGATATAGATTCAGAGGCTGCATTTACAGCGAGTACGGACAAGGAGTATTCCTTTACGAAGGGGATGAATCATATGGATGGCGCCGCAGCATTGGCATATGCCCGTGAGAGGTATGCTTTTCAAGATGGTGACCGTGCAAGAGGACGGCATCAGATGCAGGTGATCAGTGCAGTGATTCAGAAGGCAATGTCACCTGAATTGCTGAGCCATTATACAGAAGTTTTGAATGGTATCGAAGGCTGTTTTGACACGAATTTCTCCTATGACAGAATGGCGGAGCTGGTACGCCAGCAGCTGGAGGATGGCGGCAGCTGGAATATTGTCAGCTATAGTGTGGATGGTACCGGCGATACAAGGCAGCCGTATTCTATGAGTGCCAATGCGTATGTTATGATACCGGATCAGACAACCGTTGATAAGGCCAAAGCGCTGATGCAGCAGGTTGTGGATGGAGAGGTTATAGACCTCAATAAATAAAGTGACATGATGGAGTGAACGGCATGAATTATGTAGTTGTAGATTTTGAGTGGAATCAGACCTCTTATGGAAAGGGGTCTGAGAACCGTAAGATTCCCTTTGAAATCATTGAGATCGGAGCAGTGAAGCTCAATGAAAAACTGAAGGAAGTTGATCGGTTCAGCCGGACGATCCGGCCAAAAGTATACAAGAAATTGCATTATATTACAAAAGAGCTGACAGGCATTACCCAGGAAGAGCTGAATGTCAGTGATCCGTTTACGTATGTGCTGGTGGATTTTATGCTCTGGTGCGGCAAGGATTACACCTTCTGCACATGGGGCAATATGGACCTTGTGGAATTACAGAGGAATATGAAGTATTACGGATTGCTGGATCTTCTTAAAGGGCCTGTGAAATACTATAATGTTCAAAAATTGTTTAGGGAACTCTGTGCGCATGATACGGCTGCAGCATCTTTGGAGACGGCAGTGGATTATTTTAATCTGACGAAATCAGAGGATTTTCATCGTGCGGTGAATGATGCAGCCTATACAGCGGAAATTTTTCGAAGAGTTGACCGTGAAGCGGCGAAGAAGCTCTATTCGATTGATTATTACCAGAATCCCCAAACAAAGAAGGAAGAAATTCATCTCAGATATGATTCTTATTATAAATATATTTCACGGGTTTTTGATACACGGGAAGAGGCGCTGGCTGATAAGGAGGTTCGTTCTACAAGATGCTATAAGTGCGGACGGGCGGCCAGAAAGAGGATGCACTGGTTTTCTGCAAAGACAAAAGCCTATTATTGTCTGGCAGATTGCCCGGAGCATGGGTACATACGGGGCAAGATCCGTATCAAGAAGGATGATGAACAGCGTATATATGTCGTTAAGACACTGCGGCTGATAGACGATGAGAAAGCAGATCAGCTGAGACAGATGAAAGCGGATGTCCTTCAGAAAAGACGTGAACGCAGACAGAAAGGCTGTCAATGTCACTGAATATGTTCGGTGACATTGACAGCCTTTTCGATTTGATAAAGATCAATGTGTCTGATTAAAATCTCTGAGTGTATCGTGCATCTGTTCAAGAAGCGTATCCACACGACCATAGTACGGAAGCGGCTGGCGCTTTCCAGTCAGCTTTCGGCGAATCTGCTTCAATTCATGGATAATGGCATCGATATCTTCTATACCTTTCTTGTCTGTCAGCAGATATTCCATGGCTTTCTGATTGCCGTCATCTGTAATCTTGTCATAGATAACCCGGATATTCGGTTTCTCACCGATATAGCGGAAAGTAATATTCGGTGATGCGTGATTCAGTAAATTCTGAATATACTGAATATCACCGGTTTCTTTGTAATAGCGCCACGCAAAAGTCTTGCGCATAGTCTGTGTGCCGATGGATTTCAGACCGATTCTGTTGCCGGTTTGCTTGAAAATGCGATAAGCCTGTTCACGGGACAGCGGTTTATTCGTACTGGCATATCCGGTAATCAGGTATTCGTCATCATCTCTGCCCTCAATAAAGTCGGAAATTACAGCCTGAAGTTCTTCTTTCAAAGGAAAAGACTGTTCAATTTGTCGTGTTCCGATTACAGCGATCAGTTTGTCCTTGTCACGTACATCTTTTACTCTAAATTGCAAGATATCCTGAAGCTGCAACCCTGTTCCGATTCCGATCTCAAATAAAATGTAATATTTATCGTCAACAGATCTTAATGCGTCTCTAAATTTTTGGAGTGTTTCGTCATCTTTAATCGGAGCGACCCAGTTCATATATTCACCTCGTGTATAACGTATCATCATAGTGAAGAGGTAGACTATTCACTACATTTATCAATCCCATTATAACACGGTTACGTTTTAAATCAAGTAATTTATCAAAGTTCAGCTATATTCGACAATGATATTAATGATTTTTGTTATATTTTTTAATGCGTTCATCACGAAGACGTTCATAATTGCGGCGATGTTTTCTGCGTTTTAAGACGTGATACAGCCAGATCATGAAGAGTGACAGCAAGATAACGGCGCAGATGACGCATAACAGTGCTATAAATATATGGTCCAGCGCGAAATCGACAGTTTTGTGAAGATATATCGACAGTGGGGATCCGTTGGAAGGATCGTCAGCTGACGGAAGCATTTCAGAGTCACTTTCTGTTTCTGTAAGTTCTGCAAATGCAGGCAGATTCTCTGTTTCCCCGGAGTGGCTGAAAGCAGAGGATTCAGTTTCAGCAGTGGTTTCTGCAGCTGCCATTTCGGTCATCAGACGGTCGTAGTTGTCGAAACAATAGTCCATGGCACTGATGGTATCGGGATAGATATGACCATCAGAATTCTCCATAACGATGCTTACAAGGGTGTGATCATTCTTTTCGGCATAAGTGACAAGAGTATTTTTGGCTTCCGATGTATAGCCTGTTTTGCCGCCGATGCAGGTATCATAATGGTATTTGGTATCCATCAGCATCTGATGTTTGTGATAGAGTGTAAAGCCTTCCGGTCGGAGATTGGTGGATTTGACAGTGTATTCTCTGCATCCGGTGATTTCACGAAATGTAGGATTCTGGATAGCCTCCCTTGCAATAAGTGCCATATCATGGGCACTGGTATAATGATCCGGGTCGTGGAGCCCGTTTGGATTGACGAAATGTGTGTTGGTGCAGCCAAGCTGTTTGGCCCGTTCATTCATGAGATCGCAGAAAGCGCTGACAGATCCGCTGAGATATTTGGCGGCGCCGTTGCAGACTTCATTGGCTGAAGACATGAGAATCGCGTGAAGGGCATCGTTGACAGTAAGCTCTTCGCCGTTGATCATGCCGATATTCATGTCATTATAATAATTCAAACCGTTCCAACAATCCTGGGAGAACGTGATAGTATCCTCAAGATCAGCGTTCTCAATGAGAAGAAGGCCGGTCATTACCTTCGTGATGCTGGCCGGATAATGCCGGTCATCCATATTTTTGTAATAAAGAATTTCGCCGGTATCAACGTCCATAACGCAGGCTGCGCTGGAGTATAGAATGATATCCTCCGTTGAGACCTTGTCTGTCGGCAGGATAACGGGACCTGCCGGAGCTTCAGTCTCTGTTTCAGATGTGTCCGTTTTTTCTTCTGAAAAGGCTGCTTTTGCTTCATCGGCATAGGCTGTCAGGGGTGAAAGCATACAGCCGGAGAAAAAAAGGAACATTATAAATAAAGTACAAATTAATTTTTTCATGCAAAAAATCTCCTGAATACAGTATAGTCCGCAATTATAGTATAAGATTTCAGCCAAAAAGTCAAATTGTATCTTTTGCCAGGTTTCTCATGGCTTTGACCTAAGTGAAAGGTGAAAAGCTGATTATTGAATAAATATGCGACATGTGTTAAACTTTATTCCATACGAGCAGTTTGGGATCAGGAGATAACCAGACAATTGACGGAGAATAAGAGGAAGCGGAACAAAGTGATGAGGAAAGGATGAAGGCAGAATGTTAAGTAAAGAAATGCATGAGAAACTGATGGGCGAAATCGGACGTAATGATAAGTTTATCGAATTGATGGGTATCAGAATTGTGGAGGCAGATGAAGGATATTGCAAGGGTGAACTGGAAGTCACGGACCAGCATATGAATCCGTTGGGAACTGTTCATGGCGGATGTCTGTATACGCTGGCGGATACGGTGGCAGGATTTGCAGCTGCATCCTGCGGATTTGAAGGACCGACACTTTCCGGCAATATGTACTTCCTCAGACCGACAATGGGTGTGAAGAAACTGACCTGTGAGAGCCGTGTTGTGAAGAACGGCAAGCGTATCCGCGTTGTGGAAGCAACGATTTACGGTGACAATGGGCAGGAAATCTCAAGAAGCCTTCTGGAATATATGGATATGCAGCGTGAAA
>JBNMJG010000064.1:0-6438 GCA_050873705.1 Coprococcus sp.
GACTTCAACCGTTTCCTGCTTTAATGGCACTTCCTTCAGCTGAATGCGTGCCCCAAGCCCTGCATTCTCCGCCAATTCCCATACTGCAGAATAAACACCGCCTTCACCGCAGGCATACATCGTTCTTACGCCTGCATCAGCCGCTGTCTCCACAGCCTTCACCGCTGAAATGGCATCCCCCGTATAATCCGCCTCAAGAATCGGGCTTAAAAACACAGGATTAAAATGCTTCTCCAATTCCTCTTCATTGGCAAAGGTCAGCTTTGCCGCACCATATCCGCCGGCATAACCGGCCATAATAATATCCTGATCTGCACAGGCTTTCTCTGCCTCAAAAAGACTGCCTGCCTCACCAGATGCCATGACAGTTATCACCGGTTCCTTCAGGCCTTCTGCCGCTGTCACATCTGCCTGCACAGAAGTGATCTGAAGCTTCTCACAACTTTCAGCCGCTGCTCCCACCAGTTCTTTAATGGATTTCTCTGACAGCTCCTCCGGCACAATAAACTGTATATTGACCGAAGATGGGCAGCTTCCTGCAGCCGCCAGACGATTTACCGCCAGATGAACTGCACCTGCTGATGCCAGATCATCTCCAGACAATACTGCTGTCGCTGCTGCCATCGGATTACCCGACCTACTCTTAAAATGACTGATATCCCGGATATCGTCACCCTTGCTCACAGCCCCGGACACTTTTCTCTCTATTACCTTTCGGACAGAACGCTTATAAATCGTATCTGTCACCTTGCCGCAATCCAGCATATTTTTATACCCCTGTTTGATTAATTATCTTCACTCTTGTTGTCGTTACTATCATCTTTTTTGCTGTCAGAACTATCTTTCTTCGTACCAATAGTAATATATCTCGGTGATGCACTGTAATAACTTGTATTGATCCAGACTGTATCCTGCAGACTTCCGTCTACGTAAATCTTCTTATAGAAAGAAGCCACATACCCGTCATGGGCACTCTGAGTCACTTCCTGCCAGCCCTCCGGCTTTGTATCATCCTTCGTAATGACATCCTCACCGGGTTCAATAGTCTTGTCTGTCACACTGTAAAACTCAATGCTTCTGCTGGACGAACGCGTCTCATGCCCGTAAATATTCACATAGATTTCGCCGCCGTAAGTGTATGCTTCTATATAAATAGGTGCATCCAGATTATTTCTGAACCTAAAATCCACACTGCCCTCAGCCACTGTCGCATCCGCACCAAGAGGCACATACCCCACTGTCAGGCCATGGTTGGAACGCTCAACGACTTCCAGTTCCGCCCTCAGGACCGCATTGTACATAGTTGAAGATACCTGACAGATACCGCCGCCGATACTCGGCACAACACGCCCTGCTGAATAGCCGGTGGCCTCATAATAGCCGTTGGAGGCCGTAAATGGTGTCACATGATTTAAAAATGAAAATGTATCCCCGGGATACACAACCGTCTCATCAATCAGTGAAGCACCGTTGGCAATATTGGCAATTCTGTTGTCACTGGACGAAGAATAATCCGTGGAATAACCTCCAAGAAGATCTGTTACCTGCTTCAGCTCATCGCTGGTATGATCTGCCTTCACATCCTCCACAGTCGCATCCAATTTCTGACTGGAACCATCCCAGCCATCACCCAGTGCTTCTTCCACTGCCTTCGTTGTTGTATCCACATCCACTTTCATCCCTGTTACATCATCCGTGATGATAAATTCTCCGGAATGACGGACCAAGGAGGCATTCTGCGCATCTTTATTATATTCAGCCGTATCCTCATCCACCAGCTCTTTTAGTTTGTCATGATCATATTCAAAATTAAGTGTATACTCTGCTTTATTATTCTTGACATCAGACAGTTCCTTGTATCGCTTGATCAGATTGCCGTTCACACCAATCTGGCAAATATCCTGAATCACCGTACTGTCCGCCACATGCATATCAAAATCCTTATATGGAATCGTCACTTCATCGCCATCAACGGATAATGTCACCGTTCCGCCGCAAACCTCATCCACATATTGCCGGAGCTTCTCCTCAGCATCCTTGACTGTCATGCCGCCAAGCTCCATTCCATTGACGGTAACACCTTCCGGCACCTCATGATCCTCAGAAATCTCTTCACTGTGACCATGGCCGTCTTTATTTTTGGAAGAATCCTTATCAGCATCTGCTGAATCTCCGGATTCTGTATCTTTCTTAGTTTCTGCGGTCTTCTCAGAATCCGCATTCTCTCCGGATTCTGTATTATTCGCCGTCTCTGCCGCCTTCTCCGACTCCTTGTCTTTATCAGCAGCATCTCTTGTCTCAATCACAATTCCCTCTGCCGCCTTCTCTGACTGAGTTCCGGTCTCCGCCAAAGCATAGCGGCCGCCCGCTGCAGTCAATGACACAGCCATCGCCAGGCCAAGTATTCCCTTTAATGTTCTTCTCATTGTATGTCCCCCACGGGATACCTCTATTAGCTCCCGTCAATCACCGGTTTCAATACATCTCATGTTACTCTTTATTCTAAAGTCAATGTATTCATATTTAAGACGCACTTATGAATCTTAATGCAAAATTCAGATTCGTCTTTCAAACATATTCCTATCTGAATTCCTGTCCCTGCTATACAAACTGGATGACCATACTTAAAACCATGGAAATCACGATCAAAGCTACAATAATGGTTGAAATAATCTTTGTTGTCTTCTTATTCATCAAAATCACTCCTTATTAAAACGCTTCATGCGCCCGTACTGCAGAATCGTCTTGTCAATCCATCGGGACGCTTCGCTCATTGTCATTTGTTCCATTGCATCGTTAAACTCTATTTTATGATATTTACATAAATCCTTCAAGTAGGCTTTTTGTTTTTTTGTCATAGGCTGCTGCTTTTTCACCTTGACAAACATCTTCTCCGGCACAAAAAGCTTCGGTTCTGATGCTTCAAAATAATGTGCCAGTGTCTGATACAGCTTCGCCGTTGCCAGTGCATCATGATAAGCCCGATGAGCCGAACTGTTAATAATGCCGTAGTGTTCACACAGCGCGCCCAGACTTCTCGACGGCAGGTCCTTATGTACAGTTTTCGCAATCTTCAGCGTATCAATACCTTCGTGTTCAAAAGGCAGCTGAAATTTTTCAGCAGCCATCTTGGTAAAACGATAATCAAATCCCAGATTATGTCCAACCACCACATAATCCTCACAAAAATCAACAAAATCACTGACAACTGCCTGCAAATCTCTGGCTCCTGCAAGCATTTCATCAGTGATACCCGTCAATTCTGAAATCTGCTCCGTCAGCTTCTGATGGGGATTAATAAACTCCGAAAAGCGATCCGCCACCTTGCCCTGAATCACCTTCAGCGCACCAATCTCTATAATCGTATTCTTCTCCGGAGACAACCCCGTCGTCTCCAGATCAAAGACTACATAATCTTTTATCATGCATATCTCCTATCCACGATAATTGCCCACCCAAACTCCCAGAAAACATAAAATAAGCAGTCCATAGCAGATGCTTATTTTATGTTTTTCCCAAGTACCTTTCTGTTGGGGAATTATCTGTTTATTGAATATTGAATTTTAAGTATTGTTCATCTGATAAGGAATATTTTTCCCATTGAATCTAATTTTTAGATATATTATAGTATATTCCGTTCATACATTTTTCGCAATGGTTTTGGCTATAGTTAGTATTTTAACTATCTGCAGATAATGAAAGAGATTGTATCTTTGTATCAGATACAATCTCTTGAGGGGTTGTTATTCTTTTTTTCTACAGCATTTAGCTATTGTTTCGACTACAATCTCCATCTGAAGCGGTTTTGACAGGTGGGCATTCATTCCCGCCTCTATGCAGTGTCTCGCATCCTCCGCAAAGGCATTGGCGGTCATGGCAATGATTGGAATTTCCGCGGCATCCGGTCGTTTAAGATTTCGAATAGCTTTGGTTGCGGAATAGCCATCCACCAGCGGCATCATGATATCCATAAGGATTGCATCATAGGTCCCCGGTTCATGACTGCTGAACATATCGATCGCCTCCTGACCATTATGTGCCAGCGTAATCACAGCGCCCTCATCCGCAAAAAGCATCTCTGCAATCTCCGCATTCAATGCATTATCCTCTGCCAGAAGAAAATGCATGCCATGAATACTGAACTTTTCCTGGTCTTCGTTCTTTGTGTTCTTTGTTTCCAGCGCCTCTGCAATTTCAAATGGCAGTGTGATGATAAATTCCGAACCCACGCCAAGCTCACTCTTTACCTCGATTGTTCCATGCATCTTCTCAACCAGACGTTGGACAATCGCCATACCGAGGCCGGTACCATTATAGACACTCCGGGCATCTGTATGTTCCTGCGCAAATGGTTCAAAAATATGTTTCAGAAATTCCTGGCTCATGCCGACACCTGTATCAGAAATTGTCCACTGATAGGTAACCAATCCCTTTTCCGCTTTTACACATTTTCTCCCTGTTCTGACTTTACCGCCTACTTTATTGTATTTGATACAATTGCCGTATATATTCAGGAACAGCTGACGCAAATGTAATGGGCTGCCATAGACATATGGATAATCCAGAGGCTCCTCTCTTCCGCAGCCATTTTCCATCGTTACACCGGCATCCGCTGCCCGCTGGCTGACAATTACACAAATCTCATTCGAAAGTTCCTCCAAATCAATCCATTCATGGGCCAGAACAACTTCATTGTCCTCCAACTTGCTCATCTGAAGCATATCATTGATCAAGGACAACAGGTGCTTGGCTGAAATCATCATCTTTGTCCGATTAGCATCCACAAGTGCTTTATCATCCGGATGCGCCTCATCAATATTTAAGAGCCCTATAATACCATTGAGCGGCGTACGTATATCATGAGTCATTCTGGACAGAAAATCTGTTTTGGCTGCATTGGCTCTTTGCTCTCGCTTGATGGCCTGTTCCAGCTGTCGGTTTTTGTTCTGCAGACTATCCGCATATTCCTGCTGCATCCGAAGCTGCTCTTTCTGATAAACCTGTGCGATTTTCCATCGAAGAGTATTGAGCACAATCATTGCCAAAGTATACAAAATCACAGCATATAAAAGGTTTCTCGGTGTTTGGCTGAACACGGCTCTTTCTGTCATAAATGCACAGACATAATAATCACGTCCTCGTTCCATCAGCCCAAAATCCCGACTCAGACCCGAACGTTCATCTTTCGCATGCATCAGTCTTCCATCTTCCTGGCTCTCATTGAGACGCTGTAAAATGCCGACGCTGCCTACACTTTCCCCCTCCAAAGACGCATCATTGGATGCCGCGATCTTTTCGCCATCAGTAATAACAATTGTTCCATCATGCTTGATCGTATAGCCGGATAAAAGCATATCAAAAGTCAGATTAAACTTCTGCGCATACTCTTCCGGTGTATAATAATAAACAACAACAATACCTTCTTCATCTATGCGGGCGCAGGCTGCCAGATCCAGATATGACCCATCATCACAGACCACCCTTGCAGAATAAATCTTCTCCTTAAATACTGCAGTCTCCAAAAGTGTTTTTTTCTGCAGCTCTGTCTGCAGTTCATCTTCCCAGAGCGGTTCCTTCCCATACTCCGCCAATACCTCACCTTCAGCATTCAGGACCATCATTCCTGTCAGGTAATTGTCATGTACATATTCTTCCATTCCCTGAACATCCGGAAGTGTCTGCCCATATAGTCTTCGCTCATAATCCATATTCTGCGCTGCCTGTCCGACACTTTCAACCATGCGCATCAGACTTTTGCTCTCAGAAGCCAGATTCAGACGATTATAATTATTGCACTATTCTTTGATATAATTAACCTTTTCATGAAGTTCTTCTTCTGTTCTTGAAATATCCTCATTAAAAGAGAAAATACATACAGCCGCCATCAGAAAGATGCCTGCCAGAATCTCCAGCGGCCAGATACGTTTTCTCTTATTTCCTTGTCCTTTGATTTTTTCATTTCCCTCTTTTTTCATGTTGACACCTTTGTAACTTTCTTTTATTTATGACAAAAGTTGCCTAAAAAAACACGGGAAAATACCATAGAGTTTATATCTGTCTATAGTATCTCCCCGTGTTTGATTATAAATGCAACTGGCTGCCATTTCACAGGCCCTATAGCTTTGCGTCACAACCTTTCGATTGCTTTGCCGATAAATATAAAACTGACTTTAATATGCTAAAATTATACCACCAATATGTACCCTCTTTCAACTTAATTTTCAACTTAATTTCTGGTAAAGATTTCTCTCTTGGGCATTATTCATTCTATCAACAATACAATCTTCACGCTATCTTCCTATGGCATAAACCATCATTTTCCTAGCAATAAAAAAACTCCAGAAAACTTCTGGAGTTAATAAGAGGCGCAGACCGGATTTGAACCGGTGGATACTGGTGTTGCAGACCATTGCCTTACCACTTGGCTACTGCGCCATA
>JBNMJG010000065.1:0-6429 GCA_050873705.1 Coprococcus sp.
AGGTGGTACCGCGAGCTCTCGCCCTTTTTGGATGTGAGGGCTCTTTTTTTACGCAAATAATGCGTCAAAGCCCATGCTCGCATGTGGCCATGCAGTCACTTTACAAAGAAGACAGGAGATTAAAATTATGGAAATGGAAAAAACTTATAATCCTGCGGCCATTGAAGAGAAAATTTATGACCGCTGGCTTCAGAAGA
This sequence comes from Coprococcus sp., assembly GCA_050873705.1. Taxonomy (GTDB): domain Bacteria; phylum Bacillota; class Clostridia; order Lachnospirales; family Lachnospiraceae; genus Coprococcus_A. The sequence goes on from JBNMJG010000065.1 coordinate 198, forward strand.
AGTATTTTCATGCAGAAGTAGACAGAAGCAAGAAACCTTTTACGATTGTGATGCCGCCTCCTAATATTACAGGACAGCTTCATATGGGTCATGCCCTTGACAACACAATGCAGGATATCCTGATCCGTTATAAGAGAATGCAGGGATATGAAGCTTTATGGCAGCCGGGTACAGACCATGCCAGCATTGCGACAGAAGTTAAGATTATTAACAAATTAAAAGAAGAAGGCATCAGCAAAGAAGAACTGGGACGTGAAGGCTTCCTTGAGAAAGCATGGGAATGGAAGGAAGAGTACGGCGGCCGTATTATCAAACAGCTGAAAAAACTGGGCTCTTCTGCTGACTGGGACAGAGAGCGTTTTACAATGGATGAAGGCTGTTCCAAGGCTGTAGAAGAAGTTTTCTGCAAGCTGCATGAGAAAGGCTATATTTACAAAGGCTCCCGAATCATCAACTGGTGTCCTGTCTGCAAGACATCAATTTCTGATGCAGAGGTAGAACATGTAGAACAGGCCGGCCATTTCTGGCATATCAAGTATCCGGTAGCCGGTGAGCCGGGAAGATTTATCGAAATTGCCACAACCCGTCCGGAGACATTACTGGGCGATACAGCAGTTGCTGTTCATCCGGAGGATGAACGTTATATGGATCTCATCGGCAAGAATGTTATTCTTCCGCTTGTGGGCAGAGAAATCCCTGTTGTAGGCGATTTACATGCGGATAAGGACAAAGGTACAGGTGCTGTTAAGATTACACCGGCCCATGACCCTAACGATTTTGAGGTTGGTAAGAGACATAATCTGCCTGAGATCAATGTGATGAACGATGATGGTACCATCAACAAGCTTGGCGGCAAATATGCCGGTCTTGACCGTTATGAGGCAAGAAAGCAGATTGTTGCAGATCTTGATGCACAGGGTTATCTCTGCGGTATCGAATATATTACACATGCAGTTGGTACCCATGACAGATGTAAGACAACGGTAGAGCCGATGATCAAACCTCAGTGGTTTGTTGCTATGGAAGAGATGGCAAAGCCTGCAATTAATGCAATCAAAACAGGCGAATTGAAGTTTGTTCCTGAATCCTACAGCAAGACTTATCTTCACTGGCTTGAGAATATCCGTGACTGGTGTATTTCCAGACAGCTCTGGTGGGGCCACAGAATCCCGGCATACTACTGTGATGAATGCGGTGAGATCGTTGTATCCAAGGGTATGCCTTCAGTGTGCCCTAAGTGCGGATGCACACATTTCACACAGGATCCTGATACACTGGATACATGGTTCTCATCAGCATTATGGCCATTCTCAACACTTGGCTGGCCGGATAAGACAGAAGAATTGGATTACTTCTATCCGACAGATGTTCTTGTTACCGGTTATGATATTATTTTCTTCTGGGTTATCCGTATGGTATTCTCAGGTTATGAACAGACAGGAAAGGCACCGTTCCATACCGTACTGATCCATGGCCTTGTCAGAGACTCACAGGGACGTAAGATGAGTAAATCTCTTGGCAATGGTATCGATCCGCTGGAAGTTATCGACAAATACGGTGCAGATGCCCTGAGACTGACACTGATCACAGGCAATGCACCGGGTAATGATATGCGTTTCTACTGGGAGCGTGTGGAATCCAGCCGTAACTTTGCCAATAAAGTATGGAATGCTTCCAGATTTATGCTCATGAATTTCGAGCAGGCAGCTGAGAAAGGTATTTCCATCGATGGTGTATCACTGGCAGACCTGACACAGGCTGACAAGTGGATCCTTTCCAAGATGAACCGTCTGACGAAGGATGTCACAGAGAATATTGATAAGTATGAATTGGGTATTGCCGTATCCAAGATTTATGATTTCATCTGGGAAGAATTCTGCGACTGGTACATTGAGATGGTGAAGCCGAGACTTTACAATGATGAAGACAAGACAAAGGCAGCAGCTCTCTGGACACTGAAGACAGTCCTGATCAATGCACTGAAGCTGCTTCATCCGTATATGCCGTTCATCACAGAAGAGATTTTCTGCAATGTTCAGAATGAAGAGGAATCCATTATGATCTCCAAATGGCCTGAATACAAGGATGAATGGAACTTTGAAGAGGATGAGAAAGCCGTTGAGCTGATCAAGGAAGCTGTCCGCGGCATCAGAAATACCCGTACAGGCATGAATGTTCCGCCAAGCAGAAAGGCCAAAGTCTTTGTTGTATCTGAATCTGAAGAAGTCAGAAATATTTTCGAGAATTCCAAAGCTTTCTTTGCCACACTTGGTTATGCCAGTGAAGTTGCAGTTCAGTCTGATAAGACAGGTATTGCTGAAGATGCTGTATCAGTACTGATCCATCAGGCAGCTCTCTACATGCCGTTTGCGGATCTTGTAGACATCGACAAAGAGATTGAACGTCTGACAAAGGAAGAAGATAAGATGAACAAAGAGATCAAGAGAGCTCAGGGTATGCTTTCTAATCCGAAGTTTGTTGATAAGGCACCTGCTGATAAGGTTCAGGCAGAAAAAGATAAATTAGAGAAATATACACAGATGCTGGCACAGATCCAGGAACGTCTGGCAGCACTGAAATAATAGTTTACGATTACTTGAATTAAACAATGTTTTATCTCGGATTCCTCCCGGACAAGGCCATCATTGACTTTTGTCAGGGGGGAATCTTGCGGGATGGGAGAGATAACCATGAATTATGCAGAGGCGGAGGAATATATCAATCAGATTCCTCGTTTTTCAAAAGTAAAATCAGAAGAAAATGTGGATGAGATACTGGCATTATTTGGTCATCCGGAGAAGAAGTTTGCTTATATCCATGTGGCCGGGACCAATGGAAAAGGATCTGTCTGTGCATTTTTGGACAGTATGCTTCGGAGAGCCGGCAAAAAGACGGGACTTTTTACATCGCCGCATCTGATCACAACAACGGAGCGTATGAAGATCAATGGGCAGGATATATCAGAAGAAGCATTTACCGGAATTTTTGAGGAGCTGCATCTTATTGTCAAAGAGCGTGAAAAGGCAGGACACCTTCACCCGACGTATTTTGAATGGCTTTATCTGATGGCCATGATCTGGTTTGGCAGACAGGGAATTGAGTACGGTATCATTGAAACCGGACTCGGAGGCAGGCTGGATGCAACCAATCATATCGCGCAGCCCGTTCTGACCATCATTACATCCATTAGTTATGATCATATGGAGATCCTTGGCTCAACCCTGACGGAAATCGCAGGGGAGAAGGCAGGTATTTTGAAGGCAGGCGTGCCGGTCATCTGTGACGGCAGTGAACCGGAGGCGGTGGCCGTTATTCGTGAGAGAGCGGCGCTTTTGAATTGCCCACTGAAAGTAATTGAGCCGGAACAGGTTAAAATTCTCTTAAATCGGGGCAAAAACATTGATTTTTTATTGCAGGATAGGTATGATAATAAGAGTTACAGGATTCATGTGCAGACAGAGGCGGTTTACCAGACCATGAACGGTTCTCTGGCGTGGATGGCTGTAAAGGCGCTGCAGAAGCAGGATGCAGAACTGCAGCAGACGGAAGATAGTGTTTTTCTGGAGGGTATGGCGAATATGCACTGGCCGGGAAGACTGGAAGAACTGCTTCCGGGGGTCTATGTGGATGGTGCACACAATGTGGGCGGCATCAGGAAACTTCGTGAATCCATTGCAGTTAGTTTTGCCGGCAGACCGGTATGGCTGCTTTTTGCAGTAGCCAGCGACAAGGATTACGGGGAAATGATACGAATTCTCTGCACGATCCCTGATCTGAAGGGCGTGACAGTGACTGAAATTGAGAATTATCGACGGACAGATCTTGAGACAGTTTCCTCAATATTTAAAAAGAACTGGCATGGATATGTTGGTCATTCATATAATATAAATGAAGCGATCATCACCAGTGAGCAGCAGGCGGCAAAGTATCCGAATGCTGTACTCATTTGTGCGGGATCGCTGTATCTGGCAGGCAGTGTGATCGAAGCACTGCAGCGGTAGATGGTGCATCGACAGAGAGAGACGGTGCAGGAAGGACGGACAGATGATTAATTTTGAAGAAGAATTGAAGAAATTTAAGCCAAGCCTTGAAATTGATCAGGCAGAAGAGGCGATATATAAGAACGATCTCCGGGATGTAACGGACATTCTGGAGGATATGATGAAGGAAGTTAAAATTGCATCAGGAAACAAGCGCTTTTAGGGGGATAGCAGATGAATTGCATAAAATGTAATATGCCCCTTGAAAATGTCTATATATGCCCACATTGCGGTCATGTGGACAAGGTGGCCAAGAAGATCATATATTCATCTAACTGGCATTATAACCAGGGACTGGCCAAGGCGAAGGTACGAGATCTGAGCGGTGCAGTGACATCCTTAAGTCAGTCATTGAAATACAACAAACGGAATACAGATGCGCGCAATCTTCTGGGGCTGATTTATTATCAGATGGGAGAGATTGTGGCAGCCCTCAGCGAGTGGGTCATCAGCGTTCATTTTCAGGAGCGCAACAATATTGCGGCAGATTATATTCAGGCCATTCAGAACAACCCGGCCAAGTTAAAGGCGGCCAACAAGGTGATCCAGAAGTATAATCTGGCATTGAATTATGTGCAGGAGAACAATGCGGATCTGGCAATTATAGAGCTGAAGCGTGTTGTGAACATGAGTCCTACATATATCAGAGCCTATCAGCTGCTGGGGCTGCTTTATATGCAGAGAAAACAGTATGCGGCGGCCAGGAAGGTACTGATGCGTGCCGTCAAGGTTGACAGGAATAATATGACCACACTTCGGTATTTGAAAGAAGTGAATCATCTCCACGGTAAGCCGGAGAAAAATCAGCATGGGCGCAAGGATGAATTCATGCAGATCAATGATCCGAACCCTATTGTTATAGAAGAGGGATCCGGACAGAACTATGCGGATTATAATACGGGATTTTTGTCATTTATCAATATTCTGATCGGTATTGTTATTGGTGCGGCGGTTATCTGGCTGCTGATTGTACCATCTATTACCAAGGCAAAGGCAGGCGAGTACAATCAGGCAGTTGTGGAATACAGTGCCCAGATCTCTGAGCGCAATAAGAACATTGATGATCTCCAGAATCAGATTACGGATCTTCAGAGCAAACTGTCTCAGTATGAGTCAACCGTCGGCAATACGGTGGATGATGCCGGTGCCAGTGAGCAGAAACTGATCGAGGCTGTCGGAAGCTATCTCCAGAACAATCTGCAGGACGCAGGTACGCTGATTGCTGAAATCGAGCCTGCAGCCATTACCAATGCGCAGGAGAAGAAGATTTACAATATTTTGAAAGAGGCAACTAAGAGTTCTGTGACAGAAACGCTGTATGCAAATGCAAAAGACAGCTTTGATAAGAAAGATTATGTGGCTGCCATCGATGGTATGACCAAAGTCCTTCGAATGGATGACAGCTATTCCTATGCTGTTTTCTATATGGGACGCAGTTATCAGATGCTTGGGGATACAGGCAATGCAGCAGGTTACTACAAACGTCTGATCCAGTCCTATCCAAACTCAGATATGGTAGATGATGCAAGAAAATATCTGGATCAGCTGGGTGACACCACAAGCATTGACCCTGTGGACATCAGCGGCAGCAGTACAAGCGACAGCAGCGATAATTCAGAGGACAACAGCGGCGACAACTCCGAAGACAATTCGGGAGATAACACAGACAATGGATCATCAGACAATGGTGACGGCAGTGAGGAATAAGCTTCGCGCTATAAAAATTCAATAAACAGTGAAAACACAAAAGAAAGGCATGATATTCCGATAAAACGGAATGCATGTTTTTCTTTTTTTGTCTATGCGGGAAGGAAGGGGAGTTTATGGAATATCGCATTGTCCGCGGCATTTTGTTTGTTTCACCCGGGAAGGAGATCGATCATTTTCGGGCGGAAAGGATTATCAGGTACACAGAAAGTCTGCTCAGGCAGCAGCGTTTTCGGAGGATGGTTTTTGATCTGGCGGATACTGTTTTTATGGACAGTGCCGGTGTGGGGATGATGATCGGGCTTTATCGGGAAATCAGGGCCTGGGGAGGCGCTGTTTTTATTATCCGTATGCAGAAAGGAATTCGACGGATTTATCAGATGGCGGGTCTGCAGAGAATCATTCCGAGTTATGACGATGAATCACAGTTTATGGCAGCCATGGAAGGAGGGGAAAAAGATAATGAGGGATGAAATGAAACTGAC
>JBNMJG010000066.1:0-6405 GCA_050873705.1 Coprococcus sp.
ATTTTAAAGAACTGGAATGATCGTGTGACCAATGGGGATATGGTGTATATTTTAGGTGATGTGAGCATGCGCGGCAAAAAGGAAGAGCTGATTGCATTTGTAGCGCAGCTGAAAGGACGCAAAGTGTTGATCAGGGGTAATCATGATGATGTCTCAGATTATCGTTATCAGCAGCTGTTTCATGAGATCTGTGATTACAAAGAGATGCACGATACCATCGGAAATGATCACTATAGTCTGGTCCTAAGCCATTATCCAATCTTCAGTTGGAGGAACATGGGACGAGGAAGAATCCTTTTGTATGGGCACACCCATGAGAGTGAGGAAGACAGATTTTATCAGAAGTGTCTGTCCGAGATGAGGGCGAATGACTGTCGGCATGTTTATGAAGCGGAAGAATTAAGAGCCTATAATGTAGGATGTATGCGGGAGTATATGAATTATACACCGCGAACATTGGAAGAAATTCTTAACTCAAGGTGTAAGGTGTAAAGCATGATTTATTTAAGCAGTTTTTCATTAAGTGATAAAAAAGTGAAAAATCCGAATCTCTATCCCTATTCTGTTTTTCAAAATAAGGATTGTGATCCTTTTGTGTTTGCACCCATTACGATTTTATATGGAGATAATGGATGTGGGAAGTCAACATTGTTGAATATTATTGCGCAGAAGATCAATGCAAAGGGCTATGAGACGTATGCGTATGGACAGTATTATATAGAAAATTATGTCGAAGAATGTTGCTTTGATACAGGAGAAGATGACAATGGAAGGAGTCTGTCCATTCCTGCAGGCAGTCTTTACATGAAAAGTGAAGATGTTTTGTATGAGATCAAAAAGATTCAGCAGGAAGAGGCCAAGTGGTACGAATTGAAAAATGTTCGGTATTTTTATGAATTCTTTGATAAAAACAGACGATATTTTGAAGAATAAACAAAGGGGCTTATCAGAATGATAGGCCCCTTTGCTGTATCAAAAACAGGATTCAACAGCTTTTATAATTTTTGCACATGATCCACCAGTCGTGATACGAATTTAGCCGTAATATCTTCACGGTCCAGTTCGTGATTGAACTCAACGATATCCATAGCCTGAACCGGCAGCCGTGTCAGCAGTTCGTCCATCATCAGGAAGACATCGTCTTCATTGAAACCTTCTGGAACAGGAACGGAAACCCCCGGCATCAGTTTTGGATCCATGGAATCAATATCGAAGCTGATATGAACGGCCGGGCAGTGGCTGAGATAGTCAATACTTTCTTCCAGACAATTCTGCAGTCCGTGCTGCATAATGTAATCCCATTTATAATAACGAATATGATGCTCTTTGAGGATTTCTGCTTCCGGCGGGTCAATGTCACGAAGTCCCAGCATAACAATGTTGTCTGCCTTTAACTTCACGCTGTCATCCAGAAAATGTGTCAGTGAAGGTTCGCCAAGACCCAGGAGTGCAGCCACCGGCATCCCATGAATATTGCCGGTAACCGTTGTTTTGTCGGTGTTGATATCCGGATGGGCATCAATCCAGATTAGCCCGGTTTCGCCCTTGGTATAAACAGATGTAGCGGATACAGAACCCATGGCGGCACTGTGATCTCCGGCAATCATCAGAGGACGATGACCGGATGTTAGAATATGATAACCTTGCTTGGCAATGCCTTCGCAGGTAGCACAAACACTTTCGAGATTCTTCAGATTAGCACGGAAAGGTTCTTTACACGTGATTTCTGGAACTTTATTCATTTGAAGATTTTTAAAATTTTCTGTTAAATAGTCGATACTTTTGATCAATCCCTTTGCACCGACGCCGTAATGGGTCGGACAGCCGTATAATTCAAACATGATTGCCTCCAATAAATCAATGTCCGTTATCTGATTGGATATCGGACATTTCTTATGTTTTCTGCACTATAACACGGGATAAAAGGTCTGTCAATTTAACGGAATAAAGCCTCAAAGACTGAAAATGCATAAAGATATGTATAAAATACGAAATATGCATTTGAGCAATAGTGAATCAAGTCGGATTCAGAAAACAGACGAAGATATAGACCGAAATAGGCCAAGAAATCTGATGGGACGGAAGATAGCACCGGCATAGAAAAGTCGCATAGTATGGTATAACCCCTTTTTTGGAGTTATAGGATGATTTTGAGGGAATTATTTGAATCCGTTCCAGCGGCACTGTGCCAGGGCAGCTGGGACACGAATATAACATCCATTGAGATGTGTTCGAAAAGGGTAACAAATAACAGCCTGTTCATCTGCATTAAAGGCATGGAGCAGGATGGCCATCAATATATCGAAGAAGCAGCAGACAGAGGAGCAGCGGCCTGTCTGGTTGAAGAGGAGTTTTGGCAGCGGATGACATCCGTGCATGGAGACAGGAAGAAAACTGAACAAATAGTATCTGTGTATGAAGACTGGAAGATACCTGAGAGTATGACGATTGTGTCTGTGAAAAATACAAGAGCCGCCGCAGCCCGGGCTGCCGCAGCTTTTTATCGTTATCCGTCAAAGGAATTAAAAGTGATTGGGATTACCGGCACAAAGGGTAAAACATCCACAACATTTATGATCCGGGATATTCTGGAAGAGGCCGGATACAAAACGGGGCTTCTGGGTACGATAGATTATGAGATTGGCCATGAGAAGAAGTCGGCTGACCGAACGACACCGGAGGCCATTGATATTCAGCGTTATTTACGCGAAATGGCGGATAATGGGTGTCAGTTTGCTGTGATGGAAGTGTCCTCACAGGGATTGAAGCTGCACCGGGCAGATGCTGTTGATTTTGATGTGGGGGTTTTTACAAATCTCGGAAGAGATCATATCAGCCCGAAAGAGCACAAAGATATGGCGGAATATGCGTATTATAAAAGTCTGTTGTTTCAAAAATGCCGTCTTGGGATTGGCAACATAGATGATCCTTATTACCGGGAAATATTCAAAGATGCCTCCTGTCGGATTGGTACCTACAGCTGCCTGCAAAAAGCGGATGTTCAGGCTTCGGACATTATGTTAGTCAACCGTAATGGACAATTAGGTACATTTTTTAAAGTAAATGGGGAAGAATATGCAGTATCGGCACCGGGAGCGTTTTCTGTTTATAATGCAGCGGCAGCAATCAGTGTATGCAGGCATTATGGCATTGCCCCGGAAGTTATCCGAAAAGCATTAAAGAACGTCAGGGTTCCGGGAAGGGTGGAAGTGATTGAAAACGACAGAGGTTATCTGCTGCTCATCGATTATGCCCATAATGCCATGAGTCTGAAAAATGTATTGGAGACCATGAGGCGGTATCATCCGAGACAGCTGTGGGTCCTTTTCGGATGCGGAGGAGGCAGGTCAGCAGCAAGACGCAGAGAAATGGGCTGTGTGGCGGGGAAATATGCGGATTTTACAGTGATTACTTCGGATAATCCAAGATATGAGGAGCCGGTGAGGATTATGCAGAGCATTGAGGAGGGAATGAAAGAAACGAAGGGACAGTATCAGATGATCATCAATCGAAAAGAGGCAATGCGTTTTATGTTGGCACATGGGCGGCCGGGCGATATTCTGATTCTCGCGGGAAAGGGCCATGAACAATATCAGGAAATCAAAGGAGACTATTTGCCGTTTAATGAAAGAAAAATTGCGCAGGAGATTTTGAAGAGTCTTGGGAGAGAAAATGCCTGAAGTAAGCGTTTTGCAGATTTAGAAGTAAATGCTTCGCAGATTTAAATGGAGGAACTGAAAAGTGAAAATGCTGCTTTTATGGGGGATCGGTATGTCGGGAGGTATCGCAGTGGCGGCGGGCTTATTTACCTTTCTTGTAATTACGGGAATCCCTCATCGATTAATGACCATCACCCATACAACGGTCTATGGCGGATGGTATGAGTGGATGTTTGTACTTGGAGGGGTGATCGGCAATGCGGTCTGGCTGACGAATTCGGCGGTAAATATGCAGATGGGGATGTTTCTGGCAGGTGTGTCAGGACTTTTGATCGGGATATTTATCGGATGTCTGATCGGAGCCATTGCGGAAGTGCTGGATGCATTGCCGGTATTTTTCAGAAGGACCGGCATCAGTCAGGGAATAGGTGTGGCTATTTTCTGGATGGCTGTTGGAAAGGCACTGGGAGCATGGATGTGGTATTTTGTATTAACATAAAGGATGATAAAAACGGTATGGTCAAAAGAATGTGCAGGACTGTACAAAAATAATCAGCAGAAAGGTGTGAATGAAACAGATGGAAAATGAAAAACAGGAAGCAAAGGAAAGAAGAAATCAATGTTATAATGCGTATGTAAAGCAGGTGACCCCAAAGCATAACTGCCTTTTAAATATGCTGAAAGCGTTTGTTAGCGGAGGCTTAATTTGCATTATCGGTCAATTGTTCTCGGATTGGTACAGCAGCATGGGACTGGTGAAGGATGAAGTGTCAGGGTATACAACATTGTCATTGATATTGCTGAGTGTGATTCTGACATGTCTGAACTGGGTAGGTCCGATTACAAAATTTGCCGGTGCGGGTTATCTGGTACCCATTACAGGTTTTGCCAATTCAGTGGCAGCCTGTGCTCTGGAATTTAAAACAGAAGGTGAGGTTTTTGGCGTGGGATGCAAGATATTTACCATTGCGGGGCCGGTGATCCTGTACGGCATTGTGGCCAGCTGGGTGCTGGGGGCGATTTATTGGGTGATACGGTTGTTTTCGTAAAAAATTATAGCAGGATATCTTTTATTGAATCGTAACCAGGGGGGAGAAAAAATCACCACAACTGCGGGTGCAGAGAAAACTTGACAAAACAGCCGACTTGTTATAGTATACAGAAGAACTTGCGATTGTTCAGAAACTTCTATTTTGAAATGATTTTTGGACAGTTACAGGAACTTTGACAACTGAATAGATGGATTCACCATAATTTTTTCTTTAAGCGCCATGTACCGGAGTGCTCCGGTTAACGAGGAGAAGGGTGATCGAAGATTCGGCGGATGCCCTTTCGCACATCCCGGTGCGGATATATTGACAAATATGCAGGCAACTGCAAAACAAAACAATATAACGGGAACTGATGAGATCAGATAGTGAAGCATCAATAATGATTATGAGAGGTATGAAGCTGTCCAAACAGCTGAGTACATGAATATATAGATTAGTGAGGAAAAAATTATGTGTGGAATAGTAGGTTATACAGGTAAACAAAGTGTTGCAAAACAGATTTTAGATGCGCTGGAATTACTGGAATATCGTGGCTATGACAGCGCCGGTATGGCAATTGTTGATGAGACAAATGGTCAGGTACAGATCCGCAAGCGTGCCGGAAGAGTGGCAGACCTTGAAAAGGTATGGAAAGCCAATCCGGTGAATGGTACTTGCGGTATTGGCCATACACGTTGGGCAACCCATGGCGGTGTCAGTGATGTGAATGCGCATCCGCATCGTGCAGGACGTGTGACACTGGTTCATAATGGTATTATTGAGAATTATGAAGAGTTGAAGGATCATTTTGGCCTGGCGGATGAATTGATTTCAGATACAGACAGTGAAGTTGTAGCAGCTGTTCTGAACCGTTTTTATACAGGGGATCCGCATGAGGCACTTTTCCAGACTGTAAAATGCCTGAAAGGTACATTTGCCCTTGTTGTAATTTTTGATGATATCCCGGATGTGATTTTTGCAATCCGCAATGTCAGCCCGATCGTTGCTGCTTATCGTGAAGACGGCACCATGCTGGCATCTGATGTGGCTGCCCTTGGCGGTCAGGCAGCAAGCTATATGGTAGTTCCGGAATATCACGTTGTTGAACTGCATACAGACGATATCCGTGTTTATAATATGAAGAATGAGCTTTGTGAGGCAGAGTTCCTTGATATTGACTGGGATACAACAAGAGCAGGCAAAGGCAACTATCCATTTTATATGGAGAAGGAGATCATGGAACAGCCGGAAGCCATTAAGGCAACACTGGCACCTAGATATGTGGATGGCCGTATTTCTCTGGAAGCAGATGGTGTGCCTGATGATGTTTTGAAGGACTGTGAACGCATTTGTGTGGTAGCATGCGGTACCGCTATGCATGCCGGCCTGGTGGCTCAGTCTCTGGTACGTTCAATTCTTCGTATGCATATGGAAGTTGAATATGCATCAGAGTTCATGTATATGGACCCTGTTATTGATGATAAGACATTGGTTCTGGCGATTTCCCAGTCCGGTGAAACCATTGATACACTGGAAGCATTGAAGTATGCAAGAAGCCAGGGGGCGAAGAGTATTGCAGTGATCAACGTGAAAGGTTCTTCTATCGCACGTGAAAGTGATTATGTGATGTACACCTATGCAGGTCCTGAGATTGCTGTTGCAAGTACAAAGGCTTATACAACTCAGATAGCTGCATTATTTGCATTGATCGGCCG
>JBNMJG010000067.1:0-6372 GCA_050873705.1 Coprococcus sp.
GCCCAATATACAATAAAGGATCTCAAAAGGACTTATTCAACACAGGCCGCTTTCGCTGCCAACACCTGGCAGCGGTACGTAAGGCAGTAAAAAACACTGCCTAAGTACCGGCCGGCGTTGAAGCACCTGTGTTGAATAAGTCCTTTTGAGATCCGTCTTCAATATTGCTTAACCGCACGCTATTAAATTTTCTTATTCCCGCAAAAACTAAAGGAGAATTTGCATATCCGTTTTTACAATCCTTGCTATAACAATACTCCGGTTTATGCCGGGTTAACATGGACCATGCAATGTTTGACCAATGGGAACTGATGCTCAATCGCATGATGAACATTCTCCGCAATCGCATGTGCCTCCCACAGCTTCTTATTGCCGTCTGCACTGATCTCAATGTCGACATAGTATTTGGAACCAAAGCTTCTTGTTTTCAGAAGGTCAATGCCTTCTACTCCCTGTATGTTCATAATGCAGTCATGCATCTCATTCACTGTCTGCTGATCACAGGACTTATCTGTCATCTTGCTGATGGCATCTCTGAAAATGTCCACTGCCGCCTTAACAACAAACAGACAGATGACAACACTGGCCAAAGGATCCAGCATCGGGAAGCCCATTCTGGCGCCAAAAATACCTACAAAACTGCCTACTGAAGATAATGCATCTGAACGATGATGCCACGCATCTGCCATTAACGCACCGGAATTAATTTTCTTCGCTGCACTTCTTGTATACCAATACATAATCTCTTTGACAACAATAGAAATAACTGCCGCCGCCAATGCCAGCACACCCGGTACCGCCAATGTATCATAATGACCCGCCATCAGTTTCTGCACACCGGTCAATCCGATACCCACACCGGTAACACCAAGAAGGATTGCCAATATAATAGAAGCAACACACTCAAATCTATCGTGTCCATATGGATGATCTTCATCTGATGCCTTACCGGAAATCTTAACACCGATAATAACAATAATTGTACTGAATACATCCGATGCTGAGTGAATGGCATCGGAGATCATGGCTCCCGATGATGCCAAAAGACCGGCAATCAGTTTAAAAATAGATAACATCAGATTCACGGCAATACTATTGGCCGAAACCTGCATTGCGATTTGTTCATTTGTCTTTGCTTTTACATTCTTCATAAATAACGCCCTCCATTCTGAAAATGAAACGATTTTGATACTCGCTCTCTCCATATTCTGCAGCAGATACTTCTCATTCAAAATAAAATATAAAAAGCACCTGCGGAACACCAACTGTCCCGCAGATGCTTCATCATTCCATTCATCTGCTGCCCGAAAGGGCCCGGCTGCGATCGCTTATAAAAAGTGCGCCCCGCCTGATCAGTTTGTACTGTATAGATGCAGTGCAAAGAGATTATCATTAATATAATACGCAGATGTGAGGTTAGTCAAGCGTAATATTATGCTTTTTTCAAATACTTATTGGCAGCATAATAATACCTGCCGTTATAATAAATTTTATACCATGTATACCCATCAGCTTTCACACTATAATTGGCAACTACCTTAACAGCTGTACCTTTATTGAATGTACCTCCGATATTATAAGATGTACCTGCTCCTGTTCGATAATTCACCTTTTCTGTTGTTTTATAATTCACAAGACTCTGAGAATATCTTTGAACCAATCCTTTGCTGTCATATCCGGATAACGATGAATCCTTACAGGCACGTACAGTATAACTATATGTTAATCCGCCAATCGCACTGCCGTCTGTATAAGAAACTGCCGTACCTTTATTGGTAGTTCCTATCCGCTGCCAGCTTCCGCTGCCTGTCTTTCTGTAAATATAATAGGCATCTGCACCTTTTACTGATTTCCATGAAATATGCATACCGTCCTGCTTAGATGTCGCCTTATCCAGAACCGGAGTACTTAAGCATACAATTTCTTTCAGAGAATGATAGGCACTGATTGTGTTCTTATTGACAGCTCGAAGTGTATAAACATATTTCTCACCATTGACTGCCTTCTTATCTGTGTAACTCAATGTACTTTCTGATACATCAGCCAGACGTGAATAAACACCATCACTGGATTTGCGATAAAGATAATATTCGGATGCACCCTTCACCTTGTTCCAACTGATATGGATACCATTCTGCACATTCGACACGCTGCTGATCACAGGATATGCCAGACAATAAATTGTGCTTGTGGACTTATAAGTACCTATTGAGTCTCCTGAAACAGCTCGTACTGTATATGTATAAGTACTGCCGCTTTCCGCCGTTTTATCTGTATAATTCAAGGTATTTCCTGAACTCTTCCCAAGGCGCGCATATTTTCCATCACTGCCTTTTCGATAGACATAATACTCTGATGCACCTTTTACTTTGTTCCATGAGATTTTTACACCATCCGCTGTATTCTCGGATTTTGTTAAAGTTACCTGTGTCAGATACACAATACTCTTATAGGAAGATTTTTCTGATTCCTGCAGCGTTGTACTTCCTGATGCAGAAGATTGTTTCTTTAAATACTGTGAAGCGACATAATAATCGCTGCCTGAATAATGAATCTTATACCATGTATATCCATCTGCAGTCTTTTTATAAGAAGGATCCACCTTTACCTGAACACCTGATGCCAATGTACCTGCCTTGGCATAGGAAGTTCCCGGACCAGTTCTGTAATTAACGGATTCTGTTGTCACGTAGGTATCATACGCATTGTCACCCACATATGAGGTAACCGCATAGTAATAAGTTGTACCGCAGCTGACATTTTTGTCGGTATAGCGATTGGTATCTCCATCTGACACAGAATCAATCTGAGCCCAGGCATCACTTAAAGAAGTTTTTCTGTATATATTGTAACCGGAGACACCTGCTGTTACCTTCCATTGCAATAAAATACCATTCTCCAGATTTTGAAGATTCGAAATTGCAGGAGGTGCAATTTCATCTTTGCCATACTGTTCCCAATAGGTATTTTTAGCAAGATTGCCTCGTGTCACAGAGACGGTCTCTCTATTGGCCGGAACTTCAAAATTATAGCACCAGTACCATCCTGCATCATAGGCACCATCCGCTGTATTCTTCTCATCCAACATATAATTGTAAATCTTGCTGTAGCTGTTGACCAATTCATATTTCAAAAAGGACAGCTGCCCCTCAAGTGTCGTGTAATCCAAGTTGTTCGACTTACAATAATTAATTAAATTCGTCTTACGATCTGCATGCCATTGGCAAATACCGTAGCTTGTATTATTATCTCCTTCCATATGCGGATCAAATCCAGACTCATAATAAATATTTGCCAGCACACCGCAGGCAGCTGCTGAATTCATCTTCAATTCATCCACCAGATAATTAAACACAATTGTTGTATTCGAACTCTCACTATTTGAAGACAACAGTGATATACCATCACCCGCATACAAAAAGACACCAATATACGGAACTTCCGTCAATAAATCCAGATCTGCCGCTAATTGATACTGTGTTTCATCAAACAAAGGGCTAAACTGATAATAATGACCGTCTGTTTCCTCATAATCCCCGGTAACGCAATACCAGCTTACCGGAATCTCAGATACTTCTTTACTGCCGTCCAGATAAACATTCATCGTCTTCGGCATAATCTCAACCAATTCTTCCAAGGATGGTTTATCTGCATAAGCTATATCTATTCTGCGATCCTCCTCCGCCAGATTCTGCACATCTGTAATTGTATGCATCTCTGTCTCAGTCTCTGTCTCAGTCTCCATACTTTCTGTCTCTGTACTTTCTATATCATCAGATCCGGGTACTTCACTATCTTCCGTATACGCTGTCTGATTGTCCGCTTCTGTTTCTTCTGTATCTGCGATATTCGTTTCTGTCGTCTCCTGCACAGCAGATTCTGTCTGTAAAGCGACATCCGTCATTTCATCCTGAGCATAGGCAATCTCCGGATGAATCTGAGTCAAAATAAGAACGGACATTAAACATCCTGCCAAAAGTCTTTTTCTTATCTTCTTCATACTCACATTGCTCCCCTTTCTCTCATACTCACCTTCTTTTTATAATAACACTTTCTTAATAAAAGCGCAACATTTCATACATATTTAAGATAAATATGATCTCATATAGGAACAACTTCTTAATAATTATTCAATCTTATCTTTATCATAAACAACATATATATACTTGATATCTTCCACGGCCCGACACTCTTCCCGATGTTTCAGTGCTTTCTGCCCCGTTCTTGGATGTGTAAATGTCCTGTCTGTCTCCGGATTAATACAGCTGATGGTTCTCAGCAGATCACTCATAATATCTACCGGAAAAATAATCCCCCGATGCGCGGCCACAATTCCCTGTATCGGAAGCAGCTTGATATCCATCAGGTGCTCAACATATTCTGAGAGTCTGGCACTGGTATCAAACATGATCCACAAACTGTCACTGATATTGTCCCCGGAAAAAAGAAGTCCTGTTTCATGATCAAATACCACAATGGATCCGACGGTATGTCCCGGCATAAAGAAGATTTCTTCTTTCCTTCCGCCGAGATCAAAAATCTGCCCATTCTTCAGCGGTTCAAAATGCCGCGTATGCTGTGCAGTCCATTTTTCCTGATCAAAGTCCTCAGGCCACACATCCGGCAGGCCTGCTGCCGCACGGTCTCTTTTGAACTTCTCCACGATCAATGTTTTCTGAGTTGCCTCGTACCAGAGATAGGTCGGCACATCCATCATGTTCATATAAACCATCGGAAACTGTGAATTTCCTCCGCAATGATCTGTATGTCCATGGGTCAGCACGACCTCCAAGGGCTTATCTGTCAAAGTCCGGACAAAACCGGCCAGATCTCCAAAACCATAACCCGTGTCAATAAGAAGTGCTTTCTCCTGGCCGATGATCAATGTGGTATAGACATTGCCCGGTTCATAAATGTGAAAGATGTTTTCTGCCAGTTTGATAGGCTTGTAATAATTTTCCTGCATGCTTGTCACTCTCTTTCTGTCGTTCTTAAGCTCTCCCGTTTATCATTATATCACGCCGATATCCCCATCAAAAGTTTTTTCTCTGCGGTAAAATAATATCCATATAAAAATAAAAAGACGCCATCAACAGCATAGATTTTTCATCATCAGCTGCTGACAGCATCTTTTATCTGTTACCACTCACGGGTAAGTAATTCAATTCGGGCTGCGGCACGGGCCCATGCACGTCTTGCGCGGGCTACATCCGTATCCGGACCTGGATTCGTAATTCTCTCTCTTGCACGTGCAAGAGCTGCTTTTGCTCTATCCAGATCTACTTCTTCCGGCCATTCGGCAATTTCCGCCATGATGCTGACCTTATCCGGCTGTATTTCTACAAAACCATCATGAATCGCAATATGTCGGATACTTCCATCAGCCTTTGTGATATGAGCAACTCCCGGTGCCATCATCACTGTCACCGGAATATGTCCCGGAAGGACGCCAATCTCGCCTTCCGCAGTTCTCATTTCAACCATTTTGACAGATTCATCACACATCAGACGATCCGGTGTAATGATCTGCAGCTGCATCAAGGCTTCCATATCTCATCCTCCAGACTATTTCACTTTGGCAAGAACGTCATCAATATTACCTGCCATCAGGAAATAGCTTTCAGGAATATCATCGTATTTACCTGCAATGATTTCCTTGAAGCCCTGGATTGTCTCAGACAGCGGTACATAACGTCCTTTCAGACCTGTAAACTGTTCGCCTACGAAGAAAGGCTGGGACAGGAATCTCTGAACCTTACGTGCTCTGGATACAACCAGCTTATCTTCTTCTGAAAGTTCATCCATACCAAGAATAGCGATAATATCCTGTAATTCTTTATAACGCTGAAGAATCTCCTGTACGCTTCTGGCAACACGGTAATGTTCTTCACCGACAATATGAGGGTCCAGCATACGTGATGTGGATTCCAGAGGGTCAACAGCCGGATAAATACCCAGCTCAACGATGGAACGTGAAAGTACCGTCGTTGCATCCAGATGGGTGAATGTTGTTGCCGGAGCAGGGTCCGTTAAGTCATCGGCAGGTACATATACAGCCTGTACGGATGTGATGGAACCTGTCTTTGTAGATGTGATACGCTCCTGAAGCGCACCCATTTCCGTCTGCAGTGTCGGCTGGTAACCAACGGCACTAGGTACACGGCCTAACAGAGCGGATACCTCTGAACCGGCCTGTGTGAAACGGAAAATATTGTCAATGAAAAGCAGCACATCTTTACCTGTATCACGGAAATGTTCTGCCATTGTCAGTCCTGTCAGACCGACACGCATTCTTGAGCCAGGCGGCTCATTCATCTGTCCGAATACCATGGTTGTCTTGTTGATAACGCCGGATTCAGACATCTCTGTATA
>JBNMJG010000068.1:0-6360 GCA_050873705.1 Coprococcus sp.
GTGCAGCGGCAAAACTTGTGACGGAAGTGCCGACAACCGGAATTGTGGATGTGGCATTGGCGCAGGCCTGAAGGGCAGCTGTGGCGTTGGCCATGATCAGGTCACTGCCGTTGTTGACAAACTGGTTGGCGATCGTAGCACATGTCTGTGAGTCACCCTGTGCATTCTGAAGATTGAATTGTACGTGCTCCTCACCTAATAACTTCACCAGTGCATCTTCAAAACCCTGTGTGGCACGATCCAGTGCTTCATGCTGGACTAACTGGCAGATGCCGATCTGATAGACTTTGCCGTCGGCTGCAGTGCCCGAGGTACTGTCTGCGGCAGCTTCAGATGCTGATGTTGAAGCGCTTTCTGCGGCTGATTCAGTGGTTGTGCCTGCTGCGGATGAGCCTGTGTTGGAACCGCATCCGGCCAGACAACCCATAGCCAAAGCCGCACAGGCAATGGCGGATAACATTTTTCTAATTCCCTTTTTCATTCATTTCCTCCTACGTAACTTTGATGGTGTTACGTTTTTTTAAATTCACCAATAGTTTAAAGCGTTGCGCTTTAAATTGACAAAGCAAATTATAACATTGTTTGGAGAATAATTCAACAGGGAAAAATAAAGGGCACCGGTTGATTCGTATAAAATAAAATAGAAACAACACATTGTGTAGTGTACAAAAGTGCGATATAATAGACGTAAGGTGTAATAATCTAAAGAGCGAATCGGAGACATACAAGGCTATATATGTCTGCGGATGTGCGTGATTTGAGGAGGAGAAGATTATGACAGAGTGCCAACAGAAGATTAAAGAATTAAGAGAAATAACAGGGATGAACAGAAGACAGTTTTGTGAGGAATTCGAGATTCCATACAGAACAGTGACCGAATGGGAACGCGGAACAAGAAATGCGCCGAAATATGTTCTGAAGTTTATGGAGTATTATATTCAGAATGAAAAGGTAAAGAAAGAGAATGAACATGAAGTTTCGGAGGATTAAGTAGGTTTCAGAGAATGAATTAACCGGAATAAGGGCCAAAAGAGCCTGTGCAGCATATCGAAGAAAAATGCTGCACAGGCTCTTTTTAGCCGATGCCTCCCAGTGCGATACCAAGAATCAGTACCAGAAAACAAATCGGAATGTAAATGTATTTGCAGATCGGGAAGAACAGACCGGTGAAAGTTTTTTCGCGGCCGGTATTGACCTGCTTTTCCACATAGTTTTTGCCAAGGACCCAGAAGAACATGATGCCCGCCAGACCTGCACCAAGGGGGCAGATGTAAATGGACAGTACATCCATCCAGTCAGAGACGATGCCCTGGATCAGCAGGGAAACAACAATGCCGATGGCTGCGATAACGAGACAGGATGCTTTTCTGCCGAGTCCGGTTTTCTCCTGGACAGTGGCGATGGGTGCCTCATAGAGGTTCATCAGAGAGGACATACCGGCCAAAAATACAGCTGCAAAGAAGATAATTGCAATGATTCGTCCGCCGGGCATGGCTTTGATCAGATGAGGCAGGAAGATGAATAATAATCCGGGACCGCCCTGATCGAGCTGGGCACCTGTGGTGGCCATAGCCGGGATGATAACCAGAGCTGCCAGCATTGCAGCGATGGTATCAAAAAGGGCAACCCTGGCTGCGGAAGCCGGAACATCTTCTGTATCCGGAAGATAGGAGCCGTAGATCAATGTGCCGTTTCCGGCTACAGACAGAGAGAAGAATGCCTGGCCAAGGGCGAAGATCCAGGTGACCGGATTGGCAAGTGCTTTTGGATCTACCCGGAAAATATAGCGGTAGCCGTCCATGGCACCGGGTTGGAAAGAAACATAGATGCCGAGGATAACGAACAGGACAAAGAAAATCGGCATCATGATCTTGTTGGCTTTCTCAATGCCGCTGCCGACACCAAACATCAGGATACACATACAGATGATAAGGGCAGCAATCTGCCAGAAGTTATTGCCGAAGGCAGAAGCCATGGAGCCAAAAGCCCCGGAAAAACCATCGATATTGGCAGGAGCCAGAACAGCACCGGTAAATGTCCCGATGGTATACTTCAGAATCCAACCCATGACAACGGTGTAGCCGATGGCCATAGCCAGTGCACCAAGGACCGGAATCCATCCCAGGGCTTCACCGATTTTGCGATGACCTCTGGATTCACAGGCAATGCCGAAGGCATCAATGGGGCCGGAGCGGGTTGCACGGCCAAAGCTCATTTCACTGATAACCCCCGTAAAGCCGATCAGGACCACAAAGATAAAATAAGGGATCAGGAAGGCGCCGCCTCCGTAGAGTGAGACACGGGTTGGAAACATCCAGATATTGCCCATGCCGACGGCAGAACCGATGCAGGCCAGTATAAAGCCCCAGCGGCTGTTAAAAGATTCTCTTTTTCTCATATGAATTCCTTTCGATAACATTTTATATAATAAGAATAGTACTATGTTTCCGGTGAAAAGACAAGCAATAAGAAGCAGCTTTTCCTGTATTTCAAGACGATTGCAGATGCAGTTCCGGATACACCGGTACTGCTCTACAACAATCCAGGAAGAGTAGGATACACACTGAGTGCGGATTTAGTTGAAAAACTGGCTCATGAAGTACCGAATATTGTTGGTATGAAAGATACATCCGGTGACATTACACAGACAGAAGAATTCATTCGCAGAAACCGTGATGTGGACTTCAAAGTATTCGGCGGCAAAGATACATTGCTTTATGCCAGCCTATGCATCGGTGCTGTGGGCGGAGTTTGTACAGCCGGAAACTTTATGCCGGAGCTGATTGTAGATATTTACAATAAATACATAGCCGGAGACATCAAAGGCGCCCTTGAGGCACAGTACAAACTGAATCCTGTCCGTTTGGCCATGGATGCGGCAAGCTTCCCTGTAGCAGCCAAAGACATGGCACGTATGAGAGGCAGAGACGTCGGTGCACCATATCTGCCGAATAAGCTCACAGGACTGGGAAAAGCTTACGATAAAATGCATTCTGAAATGAAAAAAGCGGGCCTCATTTAAAAAGCGAAAGTATACACATACTAAAGAAAAGTGCATAATAACTCCCTAAAAAGTTGTTCCGATTAGCAAAATAGCGGAACAACTTTTTTATTTGAGCGGTGTTGTTTTGCAAGCGGAATTCATTTATAATAGTGGTACAGGATTCCTCTGAGAAAACTGGAGGAATAATGGAAAAGAGGAACGAAGAAGTATGGTTTTGACGGATGATTTAGCCTATGAGATTTTATCTGTGGTGGAAGAAATCCCGGCAGGCCGTGTGGCTTCTTATGGTCAGATCGCCAGGTTGATTGGCCGTGAGAAGAATTCACGGCTTGTGGCGAAGGTGTTGTCTCAGGCTCACAGATATGGCGATTTTCCATGCCACAGAGTGGTGAATCATATGGGAAGAACAGCACCGGGATGGTGGGAGCAGAAGATGCTATTGATGGAGGAAGGCGTTGGATTCAAGGAAAATGGCTGTGTAGATATGAATAAATATCAGTGGGAAGAATAGATGATATATCGTTGGAAATTGATCGCATATGAAAACAAGCTGGGAGAATTGTATACAAAATGTCGTAAAAGCGACAGAATCAAGAAATTGTCATACCATCTGATTTTTATTTTATGTTAGAATATATCGCAGAACAAACAGGATGAATAGGAAAAACAATAAGTGATATAGAATAAATGATGGAGATTGATGACAATGAGTAAGATTGGATTGGTATTGGAGGGCGGCGGCATGAAATGTGCCTATACCGCCGGAATTCTGGATGCCATGATGGATAATGGCGTTACCTTTGATTATTGTATCGGTGTTTCAGCCGGTTCGGCTAATGGCGTTTCATTTGTAGCCGGCCAGCGTGGAAGAAATATCCGCTTTTACACAGAGCATATTAATGAGAAGGGTTACTTTGGTCTTTCCTCTTTTTTGAAGACAGGCAATCTTTTCGGTCTGCAGTATATATATGGAACACTGACCAATTCAGGTGGTGCAGATCCGCTGGATTTTGAAGCCTTTATGAAAAGTCCCATGGAATACTGGCTGGTGGCAACGGATGCCCAGACAGGCAAGCCGACTTATTTCAGCAAGAAAGATATGCGTAAGGATGATTACCGTCATGTAATGGCATCCTGTGCCATCCCTGCAGCCTGCAGGCCTGTTGAGATTGACGGAAGATTTTACTATGACGGCGGTGTGTCGGATTCTATTCCGGTGCAGAAAGCCATGGATGACGGCTGCGACAAACTGGTTGTCATTTTGACCAAGCCCCATGATTTTGTGAAGGAGCCGGAGAAAGACCGGTTTATTTATAAGAGGCTGTGCCGGAAGTATCCGAAGATAATCGAAGCACTGGATCACAGACATATCATGTACAAAGCCTGCCAGGATAAAATGTTTGCCTTAGAAAACTCTGGCAAAGCATTCATCTTTGCACCAAAGGATATCCTTGGCGGCGGTACCTACAGCATGGATGCAAAAGAAGAAGAGACTATTTATGAAATGGGTATCAAAGATTTCTATGCACAGCAGGAGAAACTGAAAGCATTCATGAAATAAGTGCGGCATCAGGGAAAAATTGAACTCCTGCCAGAGTGCTTTTGAAAAGTTAAACGGCGTGTTGCCATGAAATATCGAAATTTTTAAATCTTAAAGTATGCTTATAAAAAATAAGCAGAGTACGGTCAAATATTAAGGGGAAGGATTCAAAATGAGCCTATTCTGCACAGGTGCTTCTAACGCATCCGGTACTTAGATGCCGTCTTTTGGCATCTTATGTACCGCTGATAGCGTTAGGCAGCGAGAGCGGCCTGTGAAGAATAGGCTCATTTTGAATCCTTTTATTAAACTATGGTACCGTACTCGTATTACTTTTTAAAAGCACTCAAGTCGATCATTCGACAGACAAGTGAGCCGTATTTATCATAGAATGTCTGCAGGCTTTCTGCGTCATAATGGCTGCAGTAGTCTGCAGTTTTTGTGTTGTCCAGATACTCACTGATCTTCTGGACCAGTGTATCGGAGAGCACAGAATAAAAATACGGGCCGATGTCTGTGTGATAGCGTTCCGGATTTTTGAGGAACAGTTTCTTACGATTGTTGAAGATTGCAAAATGTATGAGATGCTGGGTGTTCACCAATTGTTCGTCATCGATCACATAAAAATGAATGTTTGGATTGCCTTTTGCAAGGGCCAGTACATTCTCAATATGCAGCTTGCGCTCTTCAGGCGTCATATGATAAACCACATCTGCAAAAATAATTTCACCATCATCGATATATTTCATTAATGAGGATTTCAGGACAAAGAAGTCCAGCGTATTCTTTTCAAATATTTCTTCCCATGTAATCTGAAGCTGAGCGACGATCAGCGCCATAAATTCATCATTATCCCTTTCACGGGCAGTCTGGATGATCTTGTCCCAACATTCCTGCGGCAGCAGATATTCAAAGCCGAGGGTCAGAAGGAACTGGAAGTTATCCTTTGTATAAAAATCTGTACGGTAGCCGTGCTGATAGAATTCCAGCTGTTCCGTAGCATGGGCCAGAAGATCCGGTGTACGGAAGGAAGGCAGTGTACGGACATAAATCTGATTGACCTTTTCTGGGTCAAAGATGATACTTGCCACATTGACACGGTTGTATTGGTCAAGGGCACAGAGAATAGCAACATGATCTTTGACAACAATGGTATTCAGGGTGCGCATCAATGTATTGTCATAAAAGTCAAAATTAATGGCGTTGTGTGCGTTGATAAAATAGTAGAGTGCTTCCAATCCCTTATTATTGTCATCATAAAGCAATGTTGTATCAACACCGATTTTCACATTGACGGGATGCTTAGGTGTCAGATGGGAATACGCATTGGAAGGACTGTCCAATGCGAATCGACAGACATCCAGTGTGCACAGAACATCCAGTGATTCATCATAATCTGTCAGCATCTGCGGCAGTTCGTGATTAAAGAAATTGTAAATGTCATTGGCCAGGGTAAGAATCCTTGGCTTATAAGTTGTCTGCTGCTTTAATTCAGTGGAAGCTTCATTGCAGGAATTGCTGTAGTTTTCCTTTAATAAATGATAGACTGCATTTTCCAGATCATCCGGACAGACTTCCATTGAAAAAGCTTTTTCAAAATCTTTGATATTCTCCTGACTCAGAATTTCCTGGGCAAAAAGAGAAGCCATACTGCGGTTGATCTCAGGAGCCATCTTGGCAGCAGGCAGCATGGATTTATTGCACCATTTACTTATGTAAGAGACGTCGTAGCCGATGACGTCTGATATCGTTGACAGTTTAGAGCCTGTCAGCTGAATCAGCTGTTTCAATACAGTTCCGTATGCATTCATATCAA
>JBNMJG010000069.1:0-6292 GCA_050873705.1 Coprococcus sp.
CACCGCATCGGCGCTCTGAATTCTCGGGATCAGATAGGATGGATATCCCGGATAATAATACTGGCTGTTGCCCTCAAAAATCAGTCCTGCGCTTGTGGACAGGCCATAATTATCCAGAAGCTCTGCCAGATTCGGCATATCCGTCTCTGTATAGTCTGTAAAGATCAGCACATGGCCGCCCTTTTCCATATAAGACAGTATACGGTCTTTTTCATCTGCCGTAATATCCTTCTGCGGACCATTGATCATCAGACAATCCGCATCATCCGGAACCGCCTCACTTGTCACAAGGTTCAGTTCCTCGATATCGATATTTTCCTTTTCAATCTGGCTTGTCAAAGTATCTGAAAGGGATGACTCATCATGACCGGTCAGTGTATACAGCTTCGGCAGTGAATCTGATGTCACGTAATCAATGGCACTGGTCAGCTGACCTTCTGCATCAAATCCCGTTGTCTGGCTGCTGTAAGTGGAGTAATTGAACTCTGACTGGTAAATATCACTGTAATTAATCACTTTATATTTGTCCCCGCACACTACGATCAGACTGTTGTCTGCCAGAGAACTGTCTGTATACTGCTTTGTAAAAGATGGGTTGACAACCGGATCCTTTGTATGCACTTTGATGTGGTCTGACAAAGATTCATAGCGCTCCAGCACTTTCTGGATCTGCTCATCCTCCTGTCCGCTCTGAGCCACAAGATACACATCTACATCCGAATCCAGACCTTTGACAAATTCCTTTGTCTGATCTGTAATTGTATAAAGCTGATTATCTGTCAGGTCAAACTGAGTATATTTGACCGGGATCTGTCCCACAACCAGATTGACGACCACCACAATGGCCAGCATAACCGCTGTCATCAGGGCATCACCGCCCCAGCGTTTTCTCTGGATGGACTGAATCGTCAGGAAGATACAGAATCCGATGATGGACAGATAATAGACAATACCCGTTACATCAAAAACGCCGGAACCGAAGTTGGAGAAAAAGGATGTCATATCAAAGGCGCCCAGTGCTTTTGCCACCGAACCTGCCATCCAGTCTGATTTTACAAAGAAAATGATGATATTGACAGCTTCTGCCGCAATACCTGCTGCCAGTGCAATTTTTATATTGGCGGTCAGATTATAAACCAGCCATGCCGCAAAAAGGATAACAAAGATCCAGATAACAAAGGATGCCGCCGCTGTTGACGGCAATGATTTCGTGATCGTACCTGTAATATAAAATACAAGCAGCACAAAGAATGTCAGCAGCGCCGCAATGACCTGACTCTCTGTGACGGAAGAGATGAACAGACCGATGGCAATGCAGGCCGCTCCGTACAGGAAATAGCCGAGAATGGCGGTGTAGGCCATCGGCAGGGAAACCGTGCCAAACCGGCTGAGGATCAACGGATAGAAACAGGTAACCAGAAGCGCCATTCCGAATACTGTCACCATGGCCAGATACTTGCCAACCACGATCTTCCACAGGGAAACCGGTGCTGTCAAAAGCAGCTGATCCGTCTTTCTGCTTTTCTCTTCTGCCAGAATACGCATGGTCAAAACAGGTGTCATTAACAGGAATAAAACAATGACACAGGACAGTGTATAGCCAAAATACGGATAACCGGAAGCAAGGTTAATCACCGCATAGTAGATGCCGATGACCACCAGCATAAAGGCCATGCAGATATAACCCGTCATTGATGTAAAATATGAACGTAATTCTTTCTTATAAATCGCTGCCATGCTCTGCTTCCTCCTCTCCAACTTCCGCAGTATCCGCAGTCAGCTCCATGAAGACATCCTCAAGTGATTTCTTGATCTGGTTCATAGAATAGATCGGACACTGGACAGCTGCCAGTCTGTAGAAGATCATCTCCCGGATCTCTGTCTTCGGATCACTCTGGATCAGCACATCCACGCAATCCTTTTCTTCAGAGTCTTTATATTCGATGCTCTCCGCACCTTCCATAGAATCCAGAGCCCCTTTAACTATCTCTTCATCGCCCTTGACTGTCAGATGCAGGGTAACTTTATCTTCCATGAGTTTGCCGAGATTGTCCGTTGTATCACTGGCCACCAGTTTGCCATGGGACAGGATCAGCACATCATCACAGACAGCACTGATCTCCGACAAAATATGTGAGCTCAGGATAACGGTATGTTTCTTGCCAAGACCTCTGATCAACCCGCGCATCTCGATGATCTGTGCCGGGTCCAGGCCGACCGTCGGTTCATCCAGGATAATAACTTCCGGATACCCAAGCAGCGCCTGCGCCAGACCTACACGCTGTTTATAGCCTTTGGACAGATTCCGGATCAGACGATCCTTCACATCCTCAAGTCTGGCATCTACAATGACCTTTTGAACTTCTTCCGCCCTTTTATTCTTCGCAATCCCCTTTAATTCAGCCGCAAAACGCAGATATTCAAGAGGTGTCATATCTGTATATAACGGCGGGATCTCCGGCAGATAACCGATACACTTCTTGGCCTCCTCAGGATTTTCCAGCATATCATGTCCATTGATCATAATGCTGCCTTCTGTGGGTCCGATATAACCGGTGATCATATTCATCGTTGTAGACTTTCCGGCACCATTCGGGCCGAGGAAACCATAGATATGGCCTTCTTCCACTGTAAAACTCAGATGATCTACAGCCACATGATCGCCATATTTCTTCACAAGATTTTTGACTTCTATCAAAGCCGCTCTCCTCCTTCTCACTATTTGAACAGACAATTACGAAACCCAGAAATTTCAATAGGTTTAATGGGTTTCGTAATCATCTGTTTCATGTCTCAAAAAAACATGTCCTTTATTCCATATATAGCATAGCCAACCTTTGTGATTTTTTAATGGGGATTTTGTGACGAAAAAATGACCATTTTGTGAACGGTCACAAATGGTCATTTCCTCTTCCTGTATATTTAACTTTCATCTGCTGTCTGATGCACAGCTCCCGAGACAATTCGGTCGTAGGCACTGACATCCTGCTGCCATCTCTGATAACGCTGGTCCTTTCTATGGTCAGCCAGCTGATAATGTTCGGCCAGATAGTCTCCCAGCCAGGCACTGATTTTTACGGCTCCGCTGTAATTCAGATGATTGCCGCCGTCCCGGCTGTCTGTCATCCAGTCAAATCCTGTTTCTTTCATTCGGTCTTTCATATTAAAATCTATAAAAGGGATATCCCTGGATGACGCATAATCTGCCATCGCCTGGTGTCTGGCCATGTTCCATGAATTGGCTGACGGCATTTCCATCAACATCACCCGGATCCCCGCTTTCTGACAAATCTCAACAAATTGATCCAGGCTCTTCATGGCAATGGCATCGATTTCTTCCTTTTCACCTGTTTCCTCCATATAATCAGCCCCTTTATAGGCCACCCGGTCACCGGAATACCGATAACCCTTGCTGGGATCATGCCATGATTTCTGCTGTTTTCCCATAAGCTCCGATAAAGTCACACTTTTCCATCGGTCATGATATTCCAGCACCGGGAAAATGTAATTGGCCGCCGTCTTGACAAGGGAGGTCAGATGACCGTCTATATTTTCCTGAAAAAGGGTATCTGTCTCCAAAATGACCACTTTCGGCTTCTGACAGGTCAGCACCTCCTGCAGCAGACGCACCGACTGATCAATGGTCTGATTGGGTTCTCCACAGGCAAAGCCTGAAATACCATGACTTTTCCACAATTCCATCGGGGAAAATCCACTGGCAAGATCACTGTTGCCGATGGCTGCCATATCCAGGGAATTCTTTTCCTCCCCATAAAAGCCTCTGGCCCGATAATTATGCATACCGCCGCTGCCGGAATTGGATCTTGGCATCAGCGCTTTGGACATGCCTTCCAGCAGCAAAACAGCCAGCAGTACAAAAGCCGCTATTTTCAATGCCCCTTCGGCAAATTGTTTTTTATTAGATATATGCATCTTCCCGTCTCCTCATTCTCGAAGTCATTATTTTCCGAAGTTTAGAAATTGGCATACAGAGGATCCACCACACCGTATCCGCTGCCATAAGCCCCCAGCAGGACAATGGCACAAAAGGCACCGGCATAGATCGTCCACCGGCATACCATCGGCCAGGATGCGATCTGTTCCCGGATGCAGATGCCCTTTTCTCTCAGAATTCCCACTGCCAGCATAAGCACTGCTCCTGCTGCCAGCACCGCCAGGTCATGTACATCCAGTCCCAGTTCCAGCCAGTGTCCTGTTGTCTTTTGAAACATGGATACAAACATGCCCGCAAAAACAGACAGACTGTCCGCACGAAACAAAAGCATACCGATATTGACCAATATAAATGTTCTGATCACCAAAAACAGGTGCCACGGCCGGCTCTCCTTTTGAATGCCGGTTTTTTGATAGAAACTAAATATCACCGGTTTGAAAAACAGGCCGAACAGCGTCAGTACATAATAATACATGCCATAGGCCACATATTTCCATGCTGCGCCGTGCCAGATGCCATTCGCCAGCCAGACAAAGAACAGTGCAAAAGCCGTGGGCATCACCTGTCCCAGATGAGGGCTCAGATGTTTCTTGGCCCATCTGCCCAGTTTCATATTTGTCTTCGACAATGTTACCGGATAAAAAATATAATCTTTAAACCAGGCGCCCAGCGTCATATGCCATCTCCGCCAGAATTCCCCGATAGATCTTGAGAAAAACGGCTGATGAAAATTTCGCGCGATCTCAATTCCAAACAGTGCACCGCTGCCCCGGACAATATCCATACACCCTGCAAAGTCTGCATAAATCTGCAGCGTGTAAACAAACATCGCCAGTATCACAACGCCGCCGCTGTAATCCGACGGGCTTCCGAACACCGTACTGACAAGCAGGGCCGCTCTGTCCGCCAAAACCATTTTCTGAAAGAGCCCCCAGAGTATCAGCTGTGCGCCAAATGTAAACTGCCGATAATCCGCCCGATGGCCTTCAAAGGCCTGACCCGCCAGCTGCCCATACCGGCTGATAGGTCCTTCTGTAATATTTGTAAACAGACTGAGAAAAAGCGCCAGCCTTCCGAAATGATGATCCGCCGCAGTCTGACCGCGGTAGACATCGATGACATATCCCACCGCCGACAGCGTATAAAAAGAAATACCCAGAGGCATCACCAGCTTCAGCGCCGGCAGTTGGATCCCCAGACCCAGACTGTTCCCCAGGGCATTCACATTGGCACTGAAGAAATGATAATATTTTAAAAAGGCCAGAAGCCCCACATTGATCAGAACCATTACAAGAACAATATGGCGCTTCCGGCGCATCATCGCTGCCTTTCTGGCTTTTCTCTCTTCCTTTTCCAGGCTTTTTCGGACACTGTCAAAGGCTTTCTGCTCCCGCTCCATGGCAAGGGCTCCCAGATAAACCGACACCGTCGTGATCAGCAGAAAAATGATCAATTTGCCGGAGGCCAGCCAGTAGAAAAAATAGCTGCCGCCAAGCAAAACCAGCCACCGTTTTTTCAGAGGCATCAGGTAGTACAAAATCACCAGCACCCCCAGAAAAAACAGCAAGTAGAAATAAGATGTATAACTCATCCCGCCGCAAACCTCCCGAACAGCCTAATCCTCCTGAAGTCGCGTGATCAGCTGCCGCATCGCCTCCACAGACTCAAAATTCTCCGGCACCACATCCGTCGGCAGAACATCCACCTCAAACTCATCACAAATCTCCGTCACAATCGTCATCACATCCAGAGAATCAATCAGCTCATCCGACACCAGATGCTTCTCATTCTCATAATCAACGCCAGGTTTCACCTTATTTAAAATACTTAATAACTCCTTCATTATAATCTCCTATCCCATGGCCTGTCCGGCCATCAAATCCATATAGTAGCTCTTCAAATATTTTCTATCGATTTTGCCGTTGGCATTTTCCGGCATTCTCTTCACCCGGATACAGTCTCCCGGCCGCATATATGGCGGCAGTTTGCTTTCCATCAGTTTTCGCATCTGACCTTCGTTTTTCGGACCGCCCTCATAGAAAAGAATGATCCTGTCTCTGTCCGCATCATAAATACTGACACAGCTTTTTACATCAGAAGCTGCGCCGGCTGCCGCCTCCACTTCACCCAGTTCAATGCGATAGCCCATATGTTTGATCTGGAAATCGCGGCGGCCCAGATACAGAAGTTCACCCCGGTCATTATAACGGACCAGATCACCGGTTTTGTATATTTTCTCCGGATACCAGGGATTTAACGGATTCTGGATGAATGCCGCATCCGTTTTGTCCGGATCCCCATAATATCCGCTGGCTACAAAGGAACCTCTGACATACA
>JBNMJG010000070.1:0-6283 GCA_050873705.1 Coprococcus sp.
TGATGCAGGCAATGACTTCATTCACATTCAAATAAGCCTTCAATGCACCTGCTGCCGCACCAATAGCTGCTCCGCCGATCAATGCCAGCAGAATGCATACCCACCATGGTGCATCAAAATGAATGGCAAAATATAATGCAAAACCGGCACCTACTGTAAACTGACCGGATGCGCCGATATTAAATAAACCAACCTTATAGGCAAACAGTACCGACAGTGTACACATCAAAAGCGGTGCTGTCTTGGCAAGGGTACTTCCGAAATATTCCAGGGCAACTTCCGGTCTCGGGAAATATAAAAAGTTCTTCAGAATGGCCGCCAGTGCTTTGCCTGCCCCCGCCGGATTGATCAAAAGAAGGACGATGTATCCGACGATCAGTCCCAGCAAAATGCAGAACAGTGAAGCAATCAATGTCTGAAAAGCACTATTGGCCAGTATGCTCTTCTTTTCTTTTGTGTTATTCATTTGATGAAACCTCCTGTCTATTGGCACCTGTCATGTAAAGGCCAAGTTCTTCTACCGTTACTTCATCCGGCTTAAACTCACCGACAATCTCTCCCTCATACATAACGAGTATTCTGTCCGGTACATCCATAACTTCATCCAGCTCCAGACTGACAAGCAGAACCGCTTTGCCCTTGTCACGCTCTTCCACGATCTGTCTGTGAATCTGCTCAATGGCTCCCACATCCACACCTCTTGTCGGCTGTACAGCGATAAGGAATGACGGATCCTTGTCGATTTCCCTGGCAATAATGGCTTTCTGCTGATTACCGCCGGACATGGTTCTCACCTGGGTTGTCGGTCCCTGACTGGATCGTACATCATACGCATCAATCAGACGCTCTGCATAACTTCTGATTTCTTTCTTTTTCAGAAAGCCGAATTTGCTTGTGAAACGCGGCTTAAAATAAGTCTGAAGCACCATATTATCTTCCAGTGAATAATCCAGCACCAGGCCGTGCTTGTGTCTGTCTTCCGGAATATGGCTCTCTCCCAGAACTGAACGCTGCCTGACAGAGGCCCTTGTCAGATCCTGTCCATTCATATGAATACTGCCGGATTTCAATTCAGAAAGCCCGGAAAGTCCGTAAACCAGTTCGCTCTGTCCATTGCCGTCGATACCGGCAATACATACGATCTCCCCTTCTCTGACCTGGAAAGAAACATTTTTCACTGCATCCTTTTTGTTGTTCTCACCGGCCACTGTCATATTCTTCACATCCAGTACAACCTTGCCCGGTTTTGCCGGTGCTTTCTCCACCTTAAAGTTAACATTTCTTCCAACCATCATGGCAGACAATTTCTCAGGTGTGGTATCCTTCACATTCACTGTATCAATATATCTGCCCTTTCTGAGAATGGTACAGCGATCTGCCACAGCCATGATCTCATTCAATTTGTGGGTGATAAAAAGGATGCTCTTGCCTTCCGCAGCCAGTCCCTTCATGATCTTCATCAGTTCTGCGATTTCCTGAACCGTCAAAACTGCCGTCGGTTCATCAAAAATCAGGATCTCATTGTCACGGTACAGCATCTTCAGAATCTCTGTTCTCTGCTGCATACCCACTGTAATATTCTCCACCAGTGCATCCGGATCCACCTGAAGATGGTATTTCTCAGACAGCGCCATCACCTTCTTTCTGGCATTGTCCTTTTTCAGCAGGCCATGACTGGTAGGCTCTACCCCCAGAATAATATTGTCCAGTACAGAAAAACATTCCACCAGTTTAAAATGCTGATGCACCATACCAATTCCCAGTGCATTGGCATCATTCGGATTCTTGATATCCACTTTTTTGCCGTCCTTGCGGATCTCGCCCTCTTCCGGCTGATAAAGACCAAACAGAATGCTCATCAGCGTGGATTTACCGGCACCATTTTCCCCAAGAAGTGCATGGATCTCACCCTTTTTCAGCTGCAGGGTAATATTGTCATTGGCAATGATTCCCGGAAAACGCTTTGTAATATTCAGCATTTCTATTGCATATTCAGACATACTCTTGTTTCCTCTCTTTATTTATTCGTACATTGACAGCACTGTGCTGCCTCTGCTTTTCCTGTCACCCGACATCGTTCTACTTGATGGTACCCTGACGTACATTCAGTGTAACCGATACCTGCGGCATCTCATCAATGCTGTTGTCCACCTGGACTTTGCCGTCATAGA
This sequence comes from Coprococcus sp., assembly GCA_050873705.1. GTDB lineage: Bacteria > Bacillota > Clostridia > Lachnospirales > Lachnospiraceae > Coprococcus_A. The sequence continues at coordinate 2,172 of JBNMJG010000070.1, forward strand.
TATCCGCCACAAGCTTCTTGTAATCCTCCAGGCCAAAGTTCTCATTCCACTGTGTTGTATCTTCAGGAAGGCCGACATAATTCAGTGACATATCATCCTTGGATACAAGCCCCAGGTTCTCAACCTTACCCACATGTTCACTCCATGTATTGTCGAAAATAATGGAATCCAGCATAGAATTAACCGTCGCTGTCAGACTCTTCATGGCAGAAGTCACTGTCATGCCTTGGCCATAAGCGTCAATGATCGGTGACTGATCTGAATCAACACCAATGATCTTGCCGCCGACTTTCGCTGCTGCTTCTGCCGCAGATGTAAAGATACCACCGCCGCAGGCAAAGACAATTTCTGTTCCGTTGCTGTACCATGTATCCATAGCTGCTGTAATCTCTGTAGAACCATAAAACTGGCCGCCGTAAGCATATTCAATGGTCACTTCATCTGTAATTCCCATCTCCTCAGCTGCTGCATTGATTCCCTGGACATAGCCGTAACCGTATCGCATAACACCCGGAACGGCCTGACCACCTAAAAATCCGAGATGACGATATCCCAATTTGACTGCCGTATAGCCTGCCAGATACCCCGGTATGGCTTCCTGATAAATTGCCAGATATGTGTTGCCTGTATTATAATAATCCGCTACATTATAGGCATCCGGATCATCATAGTAGGCATTGCCCACAGCCGCTGCACCGATATCACCAGCACTCATATCCAGAACGATAAATTTGATGTCCGGATATTTAAAAGATGTATCGATCACCGTCTGGGCAAAGACATACCCCGGCAGAACAATAATATTGTAGCCCTCTGCTACCGCCACATCCACCATGGCTGTTCTGGCATAATCCGTATCCCCATCCGGTTTCTTGTAAGTAAATTCAATGTTGTTGGCCTTGCAGTAGTCCCTGCAGGCTTCATAGGTTGTCTGGTTAAAGGACTGGTCCGTAATATCACCGGCATCCGTCACCATACAGACTTTGTAGTCAGGATTCATCTTCTGGTCTGAACTCTCTGCCTCTGCATTCTTTCCTCCGCATCCGACAAGAACGGATGACGCCATCACCAGCACCAGAAGCACCGATACAATTTTTCTGAAATGATTCATTCTTTTCTCCTCCGTTATGTTATATTTCCACAGCATCTGCTATCTGTTCGCCAGCTGCGTCTCATTTATTACTTTCTGAATATTCTTACAAGGATCCTGAGTAAAAATATTCCTCAGCTCATCCGTCACATCCAGAGCCATTGCAATCTTCGTCAGCGAAAGCAGCGAAATCTGCCCCGTCGATTCAAACCGCTTGATCGAGCCATAACTTACGCCACTCATATGTGCCAGTTTCTCCTGTGAAATTGAACGCCGCTTTCGAATTTCCCGAACTCTTCTGGCAAGATTCTGATCCAATTCCTCCGCTGATTCCCATACAAGCTGCTCCATATCTTCACCTCGCTTTTTAAATATATGTCAGATAGTATTTTATCTATTTTCGCCTTTTCAGGCCTGTTTTAGATAATATGTTAGCTGCTCCATTCTACCATATATCTGCAGCAAAAACAATACATACACTGTAAAATACAGCAAAATACGGGATAAAACACCATATAAAAAGCACCCGCCGAATTTATCCCGACGGGTGCTTTTCATTCTGTATGCAGTATTGAATATGTTGATCATACTGTAAAGTTTTCAATTTATGACAAACGACCATTTTCCATTTCGTAAACCACATCTGCCACGTTCATGGTAGATACTCTGTGGGATACCAACACAACTGTTTTCTTTTCGGCGGATTCCTTCAGAGATTTCAGGATGATACCTTCATTCAGTGAATCCAGATTCGATGTTGGTTCGTCCATCAGAATCATCGGTGCATCATGAAGAAACGCTCTTGCAATGCCGATTCTCTGTTTCTCACCGCCTGATAGCGTATCCCCCAGTTCTCCGACTTCCGTATCGTATCCTTCAGGCAGCGTCATAATAAAATCATGGAGAGACGCTTTTTTGGCCGCCTCTATGATTTCCTCTCTTGACGCTTTCGGCTTTGCAATAGCAATGTTGTTGGCAATGGAGTCATGGAACAGATGAGTTTCCTGCGTCACATAGCTTTCCATATCCCTAAGATGTTTTGTCGGAATCTGCCGTACATCTTCACCATCCACTGATATACTGCCTTCCTGTACATCCCAGAAACGCATCAACAGTTTCAATAAAGTAGATTTTCCAGAGCCGCTTGCTCCGTGGATACCTGTAATTCTGCCCGGTTCCAACTTTAAGGAATAATTATCCAGAATGGTTTCGTCTGCATAGGCAAAGGTTACATTCTCAGCTTCTGCTCCGGTAAATACAACTAAAGTTTCCTCGCCCACCGGTATCTCTTCTACCAACGGTGTCTCTTCTAATAAAGAAAGCACTCTCTCTCCGCTGGCTAATGTCTGGTTTAAGTTATTGGACAGACTGGATAAAGCAACAACCGGCCCAAAAGAACCCATCATAGCAATGGTACAGGTCAAAATCCCGTCAAAACCAATTTCACCTTGTGTGTACAATCGGACAGTCAGTGCCAACATGCCAAAGGATGCCAGCAAAATCACCATATTGGTAAAGGAACGCTGAGATCCTTCCATTTTGCTCAGAACTTCCTGTTTGTCAGCAAGTTTTTTCGAACGTTCTGCCATCTGCTCTTTGCGTTTTTCTCCCCGCCCATACTGGATGGTTTCATCATGACCGCGCAGGGAATCCAACACAAATCTATTCAGCTCACCAAATTCAGTACGGAATGCCATACCGATTTCACCGCCTCGTCTGCCGTTCCACATCGGAATACAGACACCTACAATTAAGTAAGCCGCCAGTGCCAAAAATCCTGCCAGCCAATGATAGCTTCCGATAAAAATCACCATGATCAGCGAGGTCAGCGCTGCTATGGCTATTGGTGAAATGGTATGGGCATAAAATACTTCAAGCAGTTCAATATCTGTTGTAATAATCGAAATTAAATTACCTTTATCCTTTCCTTCCAGCTTAGCCGGACAGAGTTTTCTAAGAGCCGCAAAGACTTTATGGCGGATAATCGCCAGCAATTTGAAGGCAATAAAATGATTACAATACTGCTCTGCATAGTGTAAAATGCCTCGAAGCACTGCGATAACCAGCATAAGCACAAGAATTGACCTTACCGAAATCGATGCCAGCCAGCTGCTTCTTGCAGAAATCGCTATAAACGCCGTACTGTTCATCAAGCCATGAACAATCACCTGTCCCGCCAGAATCGTCAGAAAAATCGCACATAAATACCCGGCTGTTCCCAGAATAATGGCAGCCAGCATAATATGAAGCAGCGGCTTCACCAGACCGATCAGACTTCCCATGATTTGAAGGGCACTTCTTCTCTTTATGGTGCCAGTCACCCTTAAATTTTTATTAACGTTTTCCATTATCGTTTTCCCTCCTTTCCGTAATTTTCCAGTACCATCTGACTTTCATACAGATATCTGTAGGCACCGTTTTTTTGCATCAATTCTTCATGTTTACCGCTTTCTTTGATTTTGCCGTCTTTTAAGAAATAAATCTGATCAGATTTAACCACATTGGCCAGTCTGTGAGAAATCAAAAGAACAGTCTTTGTTTTGGCCAGCTCATGAATAACGTCCATAATCAGTTCTTCGCTTTCCACATCAATATTTGAAGTGGCTTCATCAAAAATGTAAACCTCTGCATCTTTTAACAACGCCCTTGCAATGACCAGTCTCTGACACTGACCGCCGGATAAATTGCCTGCTTTTTCCTGAAGTTTCGTCTGCAGGCCATCCTGAGTCTGTAAAAATCCCAGAAGATTGACTTTTTGAAGAACTGCCTCCATCTCTTCTTTAGACGCATCAGGCTTAGCCATACGCAGATTTTCTTCTACTGTCCCTTTAAAAAGATAGCTGTTATGACGAACTATTACAACATGTTTCATCAGGTCCGCTTCATCCACTTCTGATAAATTCAGCCCCGGAGCCTTTTCACTGCCGATGGTTATCTCACCGGTATACCCCTTTTTCTTTGCAGAAAGAAGGCCGGCAATCGTACTCTTGCCGCATCCTGATTCTCCCACAAGGGATACAAA
>JBNMJG010000071.1:0-6250 GCA_050873705.1 Coprococcus sp.
CTTGGCGATAGCCCAAAGTCCTGCATAAAACTTACAGCAGTTCTATGAAGGTGGATACAGGGATTCGAACCCTGGGCCTCCAGAGCCACAATCTGGCGCGCTAACCAACTGCGCTATACCCACCATACCTCTTTGCAATTAAGCAAAGAGAAACGAGCCTGAAGGGATTCGAACCCCCGACCCACGGCTTAGAAGGCCGTTGCTCTATCCAGCTGAGCTACAGACTCATATTCAAAAAACAATGTTATGTTTTGATGTAAATCATACATCGTCGGGGTGACAGGATTCGAACCTGCGACCTCTTGATCCCAAATCAAGCGCTCTAGCCAAGCTGAGCCACACCCCGTTTCATCAGCAGCGTATTCATCCGTGACGCAAGATATATTCTATATTACAAACGCCAAAATGTCAACCCTTTTTTTTAATTTTTTTAAATTTTTTATTTTGCATGTATAATTCAGCAAAAAGGCCTTTCTTCGGCACCTTAAAGCAGATATCCATCCTAGAGATAATAGATTTCGATGTCGAAGTCTCCCTTCCTGTTCACATCAAGAATGGCATAGGAAGGTCTGTGGTTATCCTGCCTCGGCAGGGAGATACTTCCCGGATTGACAACCGTTACCTCTTCTGTATCATCCAGCACCGGTCTGTGAATATGTCCGAAAAAAGCATACTCACATCCCTTTGCCTTCGCTGCTGCTCTCAGTTCCTCATAGCCGTAATTCACATAATGGTTATGGCCATGGGTAATAAAGACCTGATGCCGGCCGATTGTAATTACCTTCTCCCTCGGAAGCCTTGAGAAGAAGTCATTATTTCCTGCCCCCATTTCATCCGGACAGAGTGCACTAGCCTCCAGATAGCCCTCACTGCCCTCCAGATCCCCCAGATGGATCAGCAGGTCAATGGGACTTACTTTTCGGATGACTTTTTCCATATTCTGATTTCTTCCATGCGAATCACTGACCAGAAGTACTTTCATATATCCCCTCTGCCTTCTAAAATAATGCTGTCATTTTTATTGCTCTTTTGCATTAAGATAAGCGCCTATAACCGGTTTAATGAGCTGCAGCGCCTTTCCTCTGTGACTGATGGCATTCTTAGCCTCTGACGTCATAGAGGCTGTTGTACAGCCATATTCCGGCACATAGAAGATGGGATCATAGCCAAAACCATTCTCTCCCTCTTCCTTGTAGCCGATACGCCCTTCTATCGTCCCTCTGACAACAGCTGTCTCCCGATCCGGAAAAGCTGCTGCCACACAACAGACAAATCTTGCTGTTCTTTGTTCATCAGGTACTCCCTTCAGCCGCTCAATAAGATTGGCATTCTTCACATGGTAAGATGTCTCTTCTCCCATATAGCGTGCTGAATAGATTCCCGGTTCACCATTCAGATAATCAATTTCAAGGCCTGAATCATCCGCCAGAACAATCGCCCCCGTCATCTTTTCAATGGCCTCAGCCTTAATTGCCGCATTCTCTTCAAAACTGCTTCCATTCTCATCAATATCGGCTTTAATCCCTGCTTCTTTCAATGAAAAAATCTCCACAGGAAAATCAGAAAGGATTTCCCTGATTTCTTTCATTTTATTCTCATTGGTTGTTGCAAATATAATTCTCTGCATAATTTCTCCTTTATTCTGCATCATCCGTATAAACTTTGAGACATGCATTGCATGCCGATGCCTCCTCCATATGGCTCCAGAGATTCCCATTGTAACTCATGTAGCTTTCTCCATCGGTGATATCCGCCCCCGATGTCAGTTCATTGGATGCATACTCAATGGCAACCGGATGCGATGACCCCTTCGTATAAATCTGCACAATAACTGCAAATCGCTCTCCACCCTCCACAATCTGCTGATTCCTAAGAGGGATCGTGTAATAACCTTTGTCCTCGATATAACCGCTCTGAAGTAGAACTCTCCGGTCCATATCCTCTATGCCCTCAAAATTCTCTACCAGATAAATATCGTAATATGTGTCAGTATCTGTCGCATAAAAACCGGCTGCCTGCACAGTGCTTGTTTGCTCAGCCTGATAGACGCTTGAAAACCATGCCAGCGGTTCATTATAGCCAATTGATCCTGTCCATCCGAGAAGATCCGACTGATAAATCTGATCATAATTGTCTGCAGATTCCACTCCTGTGTAGGCCACACCATAATCACCTATATTCTGATCATAATAAGAAATATAAAAAAATCCATTCTGACCAAAATCTGCTCCCCAACTGTTCTTGCAGATGAACGCCCCATCTCCTTCAGGCTGGGTCACAAAATTTTCTTTAGGATAATGATCATCCCATCCAATGATATCGATATCATGGTTGCATTCCTGGCTTTCCGGGTAATAATAGGCTGCATTCTCTTCACTGTAATAGTCACTGAGTGATCGGATATCCGGCTGGGAATAAATGGCTGACTGAACAGCACCATAGGTCATGATCAGTTTTTTGATCTGATCAAAATCCCTTTCATTAATAATGACCGCATCCTGAAGATGTACAGCCGCACTAAGACCTTCTTCATACTTTCCATCACCATATGGATCCTGCTTTTCTGTCACCGGTCCCGTCCAGCTGGTCATATAGGCCAATGCCATATTATAATCCCCGCCATCATCCAGTCTGGCATTAAAACCATTATCCATGGCCAGATGATCCACTGAAAATTCCCATTTCTGATTCGGAAGCAGCGATGATTCCAATGCAGATAAAGCTGCAAATGCCCAACAGGTTCCCCAGCTTCCCTGATCTCTTACTTCTGAAACCCTTCCGTATTCTCTCAGGTCATATTTTGCCGGAAGCGGCTTAGAATCCTCCTCCGGCGTTTCCAATTTGGCTGTATTCATCTCGTCATCCCACTGATACCCGTAGCCAAAATAATCTGCCAGTTCATTGACCGAAAGGCATACGGTTCCGCTGTCATCCATTTCAGCGGCCTCCGACTCCTGCCATTTGCCATCGATTTGAATCAGATTCCTGCTGGTATCAATGATACATTGCTTTTTATCTTTCGTTAATTCAATCTTGCCATCGTCCAGCCAGGCCACTGTACATTTAAAAAGATCATTCACAAGATCCCCCGGAACCATTAATGCCATATTGTCCGACATCCAGATCTTGTTACTATCATCTCTCTCGAATTTCTGGTCATCAATATAGAGCTCAATCGCCCTGCTGTTAATGTCCTCTGCCTTTATTGAATTGTAATGTCGTGTCAGTTCCAAAGAATCCTGACCGCGAAATTGTGTGGCAGGCGTCCGCATCAATAGAAGACTCCCTATTCCCAGAACAACTGCCAAAATAATGAAACGCTTTAAGTGTTTCAATTGAACCTCCTGTTATCCACTTTCTTCGGTGGCTTTGGTCCCATAAACTGATAGAAATATGTCTTGATCATACCATTATAAATCTTGCGATTTTTATCGGCCTTCCTGCCAATGTATCGTTCTGCATCTTCATAGGAAGTTAATACATAATAGGACCAGCTGTCCAAATGTCTGAATGCATTGCCGATATCTGTATACAGCGCCGGTAAGGCTTCCTTCTCCTCAAGACGTTCACCATATGGCGGATTTGTAATAATAAAACCATATTTCTTCGGATGGCGCAGCTCACTCACCGGCCGCTGCTGAAAATGGATCAGATGATCCACACCTGCTTCTCTCGCGTTGGCCATGGCTACTTTGATCACTTCTCCATCAATATCATAGCCCTGAATACGCATCTCCACATCATTGCGTATCAGATCATTCGCTTCCGTCACCGCATCGTACCAGCCCTTTCTCGGCAAAAGATGCTTCCACGCCTCAGCTGTAAACTCACGATTCATGCCCGGTGCAATATTAGCACCGATCATAGCTGCCTCAATCGGAAAGGTACCGCTGCCGCAGAAAGGATCCACAAGAATACGGTCTTTATTCCATGGTGTCAGCATGATCAGGGCCGCCGCCAATGTCTCTGATACCGGCGCTTTGCCGGTCAGCTTTCTGTATCCTCTCTTATGAAGGGACTCTCCTGTTGTATCCAGTGCGATTGTAACTTCATCTTTAAATATAAATACTCTCAGCGGATACTCGTCACCATCTTCTTTGAACCAATCCACTCTGTATGTCATCTTCAGACGTTCAACAATTGCTTTTTTCACAATAGACTGAATATCTGAACTGCTAAATAACTGACTCTTTGCTGTTGAAGCCTTCTTTACCCAGAATTTGCCGTTGACCGGGATATAATCTCCCCACGGAATTGCCTTTGTTGCTTCAAAAAGTTCATCAAAGGTTCTGGCTTTAAATCTGCCTACGCAGAGCAGAACTCTTTCTGCTGTTCTTAAAAAAATATTTGCCCGGGCAATGGCTGTCTCATCTCCTCTGAAGGTCACTCTGCCATCCGCCACATTGGCAATTTCATATCCCAGTGTCATTATTTCTCTTTTAAGTACGGCTTCCATGCCAAAATGACATGGTACAACGTATTCAAATGTATTATTTTTCATTCTTCTTCTCCTCTGTCTGCTCGGCTTCAATCTTTAGTATATACTTTTTATAATTTACAGGCAAGACACGCCTTACGTAATTTCTGAATTTTTCTCTTTTATACAAATAAGCGTCCTCTGTATGATAAAATTCCACCACTTATACTTAAAACATCCAGGCCTTCATCTGACATCTTTCTCCCGGCGATCATGCTGGCAGAACCATGACTGCAATAAAGAATATAATGTCTGTTTTCCGGAAGCTTCTCTATATATTGATCCAGAAATTGATAGGGCAGATTGATCGCACCTGCAATATGCCCCCTGTCATAGTCTCCATGATCACGCATATCTATCACAACATAATCTGAAAATTTCATCAGCCTTTGCGCTTCCCTTGCAGAAATTAATTGAAATGCCATATTTCCTACAACCCTTTTATTTCTATCATATGTTATAAAGTATGTGCTTGACGCCGGATACTCTTTTTGATGTAATAAAATTCACGCCCAAACAAAAAGCTGCCGCAGTCAAATGGACCGCGGCAGCCGTCTAGACGCTTTTACTTGTCTTCTTAATGGCTTATCCTCTGAATCTTACGCATCTTCTGAATCTTCACTGTTTCTTGCATCATCTCTGGTATTCCTGTAACTGTTTCTTGTGTTATTCTCGGACTTATCTCCCGCATCGTGACTGCAATTTGTGCTGTTTGCGCTGTTTGTGCTGTTTGCATTGTTACTGCAGTCAGATGTCTTATTGTTGTAGCTTGTTCTATTCTTTGCCATACTATCAACCTCCTTTGTTATGGTACGAAAATAGTATGACCGCAATTTGTTTTTTTATGTGTTTTTCAATAAGTTTTTTTGACTCTGATCAGATATCTCAAATAACGGTATACCTCATCCTCTCCCCTGACAGCCAGCATTTTCAATAAGCGCTCTAAAAGCCTGCGTGTCTCGGGATGGATCGTAATATAATCTTTCGTCTTCTTATAGTATCTCCAGGGACTCATCGTTGTATACCTGTCTTTTTCATAAGTTTTGCATGCAGCCACACGATCTGCAAACATCTCAGCCACATATCTGACCGGCATCTTAATTCCGACAATCCCAAGACTGCGATCCTTCGTCACATCCGTCCAATATTCATAATGATGTCTGTTTCTTCCCTTATGATGCAGCCATGCCTCCGAATAGCCCTTATCCTCCCTTTCAGCCGCATTAGGACTTTTATTTCCCTGATAATATTCAACCCCGGTCTTAAACTCCGTCAGGGAATATTTCGAAAGATCATGGGTCAATCCCTGCCAGTACAGCCCCATCTTGAAACATCCCTGCATCACCAGAATTCTATGCGTTGTAATTGTCTTAAAATGATGCCATGCCGCCAACAACTTCCTCATATCTGCAGTACCTCCTTAAAAATTTCTATATTCTATATTTCACTCTATCTAATACCAATTATCAGTGCGTGAGAGGTTGCTGTGTGCCGGTGGCACACGTTTGGCAACGACCGAAGCGGAGCGGAGACCACTGGAAGTCCACTGGACTTCCGTTAGCACCGACCGGAGTGGAACGAAGAGCTAGGCGCCAGTGGCGCCTGTTCAGCAACGACCGAGCCGAAGGCGAGATACGAACCCGTGAATAATCACGGGTTCGTATCATCCGCCTCGGCTCGTAACAAAAAGAGACAGGACATCTAGTCCTGTCTCTGTTTGTTACTAACGTGCGTGAGAGGATTCGAACCCCCGACACCTTGGTCCGTAGCCAA
>JBNMJG010000072.1:0-6160 GCA_050873705.1 Coprococcus sp.
CCCCATGGCAATATGATTATTCTCAAAAAATGCCGGCAGCGGCCATCCCCACATCATATGTCCCATGGAAAAATACATCAATACAATCAAAAAGCCCAGTGAAGCCAAAAGTCTGCGCTTCAGAACCGGTGTATCATGATCCTTCAGCATCTCTTCCTCCGCAGCCATGGATGATGCTCCTGAATGCTCTGAGGCTTCCCCTTTCACAGACGCACCGTATCCTGCTGCTTCCACAGCCTGAATAATCGCCTGATCGGCAGCTGTTCCTTCAACACCCATGGAATTCGTCAACAAACTGACTGAACAGGATGTCACCCCTTCCACCTTCGAAACAGCCTTCTCTACACGGGCACTGCAGGCTGCACAGCTCATACCCGTCACTATAAATTGCTGCATGATTCTCTATCCTCCATTCTCTCTCATCATCACAGATATGCTCATCTGCAGATCATTCTATTAATATAGTAGTCTTACCCAAAATAAAATTACCATTCAAAGTTAAATTACCCCACCCCCCTGGGGTCACATTTATTCTATACCCATACGAAAAAAAAGTCAATGCCCCTTATTGAAAAAAACACGCATCTGAACATTGAATGCACCGCGCAAAAATGCTAAAATAGTAGTAATATGTATACACCCCAGGCGGGTGACTGACGAAAGGAGTAATCCATGAAAGCAGAACAACAAAATATCAAAAGACTGCTTAACACGGCAAAGGGACAGATTGACGGAGTGAACAAGATGATCGACGATGATAAATACTGTATCGATATCTCCAATCAGATCATGGCTACAATTGCCATTCTGAAGAAGGTCAATATTGAAATCCTTGATGCCCATTTAAAATGTTGTGTTCTTCACGCAGATGATCGTGAACGTGAAGCAAAGATCAATGAAATATCCGAAGTGCTGAAAAAGGCACTCAAGTAATATGGGAGCAATTCACCATGAACCAAACAACAAAAACCGTTTTTATTACAGGTGCATCCAGAGGAATCGGACGCGCCATTGCAATTCGCTTTGCAGCTGCCGGTTATCGTCTTGCACTCTGCTGCCGTCATAACAGTGAGATGCTGAGGGAACTGCAGACTATGATAGCAGGACAATACCATACTGATTGTCTGATCTACACAGCAGATACCGGAAACTATTCACAGATGGCATCCATGATCAACGACACCATTCAGCATTTTCATCATATTGATGTACTTGTCAACAATGCCGGTATTTCTTACATCGGCTTATTAACGGATATGTCTCCTGATGACTGGCAGAACATTCTCAGCACCAATCTGACATCTGTTTTCAACAGCTGCCGTCTGACTGTTCCTGGGATGGTGCATCGTCATTCAGGGAAGATCATCAATATTTCTTCTGTGTGGGGATGCTGCGGTGCATCCTGCGAAGTTGCCTATTCGGCAACCAAAGGCGGCATCAACGCCTTTACCCAGGCTCTGGCCAAGGAATTGGCGCCAAGTAATATTCAGGTCAATGCCATTGCCTGCGGTGCCATTGATACTGAAATGAATGCCTTTCTCTCTGAAGAAGACCGCCAGGCTTTAACCGATGAGATTCCTTCCGGACGTTTCGGCCGTCCTGAAGAAGTCGCGGAGCTCGTACTGGATCTGTCAGAAAATCATCATTATATGACAGGTCAGATCATCCGCCTGGACGGCGGATGGATTTAGATGTCTGTATTCAAAAGGGAGATGTATATATTATGAAGAAAAAGATCAGTATCTGCAAAGTAAGTCAGATCAGTATTGTACTAACAGCGGTCATTGCCATTATTTTATCAGCATTGTCCATTTTCAGTCTGAAAGAGTTCTCGACGCTCCAACAGACAACCGAACAATATATTCTCTGTGAGAACGCAGCCAAGCAGCTTCAGGATGGCTCCGATTATCTGACAGAGCAGGTTCGGCTTTATGCAGCAACCCGTCAAACACAATACCGTTCTTTGTATTTTGAAGAAGCGAACACAACCAAACGGCGCGAGAAAGCACTGGATGCCCTGAAGGAATATTTCGACGGCACCGATACTTTTACTGCTCTTGAAAAAGCGCTGGAATGTTCTGAAAAGCTTATGGAAACCGAATATTATTCTATGCGTCTGGTGGCTGAAACCTCTTTCCAGAATCCATCCACCTGGCCGGAAGAAATCAGGAATGTCCAGTTATCTGATGAAGATCTGAAGCTGTCCAACAGCAAGAAACTTGAGAAAGCCAATCGTATTGTCTGCGACGACGCCTACCAGAATGCCCGAACTGAGATCACTCAGGATGTTTCTGATTGTATGAACGGGCTGATCACACAGACCCGCAACAATCAAAACCGCTCTTCTTCTATTTTTTCAGATTTATATATGAAATTAGAAGTCGGCATTCTTATTCTTGTGATTTTGCTGTTTGCTATCTGCATCATGATGCGTAGACTGATTGTCAAACCGCTGATCAGCTACAATGAAAGTGTGAAGCGCGGTGAGATTTTCCCTGTGATCGGTGCCGCAGAACTTCAGCATCTGGCCAGAACATATAACAAAGTTTATCTCGAGAATCAGGAAACACAGCGACTGATCCGCCATCAGGCTGAACATGATGCATTGACTCAGGCATTAAACCGCGGATCCTTCGAAAAGCTTCTTCACATCTATGAAACAGGTGAACCGCCATTTGCCCTGATCCTGATCGATGTAGATATATTCAAATCTGTGAATGATACTTACGGGCATGCAGTTGGTGACGGTATTCTGAAGAAAGTCACGAATCAGTTGAAAACGGCTTTCCGAAGCATTGATTATGTCTGTCGTATCGGCGGCGATGAATTTGCCGTGATCATGGTCGAGATGACCAGCAATCTGAAGTATACGATTGAAGAAAAGATCAATGCCGTCAACGCTGAACTTGCCAAAGCAGAAGATGGCCTTCCGGCAATTTCACTGAGCGTCGGCGTTGCATTCTCCGATCGCCAGAATCCAAGCGACAGCATCTTCAAGGATGCAGATAAAGCCCTCTACCATGTCAAAGAGAACGGCAGAAACGGCTGCTGGTTCTACTAATAACAGCCGCTGAGATTAAATCTCATATTAACTGGAAAACGCCCTGAAACCTTTCGTTAGGTTTCAGGGCGTTTTTCAGTTTGGTGCTACGACTTAATGACAGACGACACGATTGTACTCACCTACTATTTTAGCTGCACAGCGCACAATTAATATCTTATGTAAAAAAAAGGTTCCCGAAATAATTCGGGAACCTGATCTTTATTCAATTATGGACTTACATAATACAGAGGGTTCACGTAATCTCCGCCTACTGTAACACCAAAATGAAGATGTGCACCGGTAGAAATACCTGTAGAACCTACAGCTGCAATTGTCTGACCCTGTGATACATAATCACCTTCGCTGACATATAAGGAGCTGCAATGCTCATAAACTGTACAAACACCATTACCATGGCTGATAACTATGTAATTACCCATCGCACTGTTGTAGCTTGCTGTTGTAACTGTACCGCTGGCTGCTGCCCAAATGGATGAACCATAGGAAGCACCGATATCAAGGCCTCTATGATAAGAAGATGCGCCTGCTGTCGGTGAACTTCTGTAACCAAAGTAAGAAGTAATGGATGTACTGCCAACCGGCCAGATCATGCCTGTGCTGGAGTTCGATGAGCTTGAATTATCTGAACTGTCATCATAGGATGAATCATCAGATGAACTGCTGGAGTCAGATGATGAGCTGGAATCGGAGCTGGATGAGCTTGAGCTGCTGGATGAACTTGAACTGCTGGATGCTTCCTGCTGTCTTCTTGCTTCTTCCTCAGCGGCTTTCTTACGAGCAGCTTCTTCTTCCGCTTTCTTGCGGGCTGCTTCCTCAGCAGCTTTACGCTCCTGTTCAATAATCTGCTGAAGCAGGTCATTCTCTGCATCAATTTCTTCCTGTGTAGAAGAAATATCAGAATTCACAGAATCAATATCAGAACCAATGGCAACCAATTCTTCTTCCTTCTGTGCAACAATCTTCTCAAGAGATTCCTTCTCTACTTCATACTGCTCCTTCTGAGCTTCCTGCAGCTGCTTCTGCTCTTCAAGCTGAGCTTCGTATGCTGCAATCTGATCTCTGATGTTCTGGAGACTAACAAGCAGATTATGATCATATTCATTAATCTTGGAAATGTATTCCTGATTGTTCAGCATTGTCTTCAAATCGCCTGAACCAAGCAGCATCTGAAGATAATCATCATCTCCTGATTCATACATGGCTTTAATACGTGCTTTCAATGCTGTGTACTGTGTCTTCTCATCTTCTTTGGCCTGTGCAAGATTATCCTGAGTAATACTGATCTCGGATTCTGTCTGCTCAAGCTGTGCGGATACTTCCTCCAGCTGTGCAAGATATGTCTTGATCTTGTCATCCAGTTCAGAAATATAGGACTCTGTATCTGACTTATTCTGCTTCAACTCTGCAAGCTGCGACTCAAGCTCGCTCTGCTGGTTCTTCAAATCTTCTATCTGGCTCTGGACTTCTGCCTTTGTTGCCGCCATTGTCGGAACTGCAAGCGAAACGCTGAGGGCAGCTACCAGAACATATCTGGTAAATCTCTTTAAACCGTGTTTCATGAAAATCTCCTTCCTAAAACGCTGTTTTATACTTTCTTCATATTTACTGAGCCTGTCCACGATATCTCGTATCCATCAACCCATCTGCGTACAATTATAGCATTTCCAAGGTCCTATTTCAAGTATATTTCTAATTTATTTCAAAATTATTACAAAAGCACCCGTTTTTAAGGTGCTTTGTTATCTTTTTGCCCATTAAAATATCAGAATTTCTTAAGGTCTTCAATAAGGGCATCTATATTCTCTTCTTTCGCAGCCCAGCTTGTACAAATTCTCACAGCACTATGGCTCTCATCTATTTTCTCCCAGAAAGAAAAACTATATTTCTCAGATAATTTTTCAAGGACATCATCCGGCAAAATCGGCAGCTGCTGATTCGTTGAATTCTCCATATAAAAACTGTAACCACATTCCTGAAGTGCTTTTTTCAGTTTCATAGCCATATCAATGGCATGTTTGGAAATCTGCCAGTAAAGACCATCCTCAAAAAGTGTCTGGAACTGAATACCAAGAAGCCGTCCCTTAGCCAGCATACCGCCGCGCTGTTTGATCATATAGCGAAAATCTTTGCTGATAGCCAGGTTTGTAATCACAACTGCTTCACCAAATAAAGCACCCACTTTTGTACCGCCGATATAGAAGACGTCACACAGTATCGCAATATCTTCCAATGTCACATCATTATCATCTGCCATCAGGCCGTAGCCGAGGCGGGCACCATCCAGGAATAACGGCAGCCCGCATTCATGGCAAACACAACTGATGGCTTCCAGCTCATCCTTGTAATAAATCGTTCCATTCTCAGTAGGATTGGAAATATACACCATGCCAGGCTGGACCATGTGTTCCGCATTGGCATCATTCATATGTGCCTCATAAGCTGCCTTAATCTGCTCCGCTGTTATCTTTCCTTCATGGCCGCATGGCAATGCCAGTACTTTATGTCCTGTTGCCTCAATAGCGCCCGACTCATGTACATTGATATGACCGCTGGCAGCTGTCAGTACCCCCTGATATGGCCGAAGAACAGAACAGATAATGGTCGTATTTGTCTGTGTGCCGCCAACCAGAAACTGTACATCAATATCCTCACGGCCGCAGGCCTTACGAATCAAACGTCTCGCCTCATCACAATAAGGATCCAGACCGTATCCCGGTGTCTGATCCATATTTGTCTCCATCATACGTTCCAAAATCTTCGGATGAGCGCCCTCTGCATAATCACACTGAAACTCTATCATTATTCTACCTCCAAAAAAATTCTTTGCGAAATACCCTAGGTTCTCGAAGATGATTTTCTATCAAGAGAACTGATATATTTCTCAATTATTCTGCATAGTAATCCTTTACATCGCCTTATAATTGTTGTTTAAACAATATAAAACTCAAAAAGAGATTGCCGCTTCAGACAATCTCTTCGTATTATACCGTTTTCTATGCTTTTCTGCAATCGTTATTACTTTCTTTTGGATTAAGTTTTAACTGCTCATGCGCGTTTCGCTGCAAATATGAATCAATGCTCCTTATTTAAGAAGAA
>JBNMJG010000073.1:0-6145 GCA_050873705.1 Coprococcus sp.
GAACTATCTGCATGAATTGGAGAAAAAAGGGGTTCAAATTATCTCGAATAGTGTTACAATATCACTAGATGCCGGCGGAGGTCATGCCAAAGGTGTATTGACACTCAATGGGACCATTGGAAAAGAGGTGCCTATTCGGAGTGATCAGATGGCATGGAACGCGGGCGAGTTTTAAGATGGAGGATTATGCGACAGGATGAGTATTACTGAAGAAATCATTGATATCCCTGCGGAACATATCAGAAACGTATTTGGTGAGTTTGACCATTATATCAAGAATATTGAACGTGCGTTGAATGTGACCATTATTGCCAGAGGCGGCAGCCTGAAGATCATTGGTGAAGCAGGCAAGACAAGCAAGGCAGTAAATGTACTGAACCAGCTGATTCAATTATCCATGAACGGAGAAGTCATTACAGACCAGAATGTCAATTATACACTGGCACTCAGCATGGAAGACAAACAGGAGAAAGTGACAGAACTTTATGATGAGCTGATCTGCCATACCATCGGCGGACGGCCGATCAAGCCGAAGACCCACGGGCAGAAGAATTATATCCGCAATATCCGTGAGAAGATGATTGTATTCGGTGTTGGCCCTGCAGGTACAGGTAAGACCTATCTGGCCATGGCCATGGCGATTACCGCTTTCAGGAATAACGAAGTGAACCGGATTATTCTGACAAGGCCGGCCATTGAAGCCGGAGAGAAGCTCGGTTTTTTGCCGGGAGATCTGCAGAGCAAGATTGATCCGTATCTGAGACCATTGTATGATGCACTTTATGAGATCATGGGTGCGGAAAGCTTTCAGAAGAATATGGAGAAGGGATTGATTGAAGTAGCGCCTCTGGCATATATGCGAGGACGTACCCTTGATAATTCCTTTATTGTGCTGGATGAGGCACAGAATACAACACCGGCCCAGATGAAGATGTTTCTGACCCGTATCGGATTTGGTTCCAAAGTCATTGTCACCGGTGATTTAAGCCAGAAGGATCTGCCGACGGGACAGCAGTCAGGACTGGATGTGGCATTGAAGGTGCTTGGCGGCATCAACGATATCGGTATCTGCATGTTGTCCAGCCAGGATGTTGTCAGACATCCGCTTGTGCAGAAGATCGTCAAGGCTTACGATGATTATGAGGCGAAGCAGAAACGCGTGTCTAAGGATGGACCGAAGAAGGACGGGGCCGTAAGAACAGGAGCAAAACGTTCCTCATCACGCAGAAAGACAAGTGAACAAGGAGATAAATAGGAGAGAGTTTATGACAGTTAATATTGATTATGAAGCAGATAAGAAGCTTGATTTTGATTATGAGAAGATTATAAGGGAAGTCATTAACGGTGCCCTTGATTTTGAAGAATGTCCTTATGAGACAGAAGTCAATGTGGTTTTGACAACCAATGATGAAATTGCCATGATCAACCGGGATTACAGAGATTTATTTAAACCAACGGATGTTTTATCATTTCCAATGATCGATTATGTGCGTCCGGGAGATTTTTCGGTATTGGAGGATGGCCTGACAGAAGATTTCTTTAATCCTGAAAGCGGTGAATTGATATTGGGGGATATCATTTTATCTGTGGATAAGATTATCGAACAGGCTGCAAGCTACGGCCATTCCCAGCAGAGAGAATTGGGATTTCTTGTGGCTCACAGCATGCTGCATTTATTTGGTTATGACCATATGCAGGATGAAGAGCGTGAAGTTATGGAGGAGAAGCAGAGAGATATTTTGAATATGCTGAATCTGAAACGATAATGCCTTTGGCAGCTGAATGATTCAGGCGGCATGTTGATGGGGAAAGACAGATGGATACAGGCAGACGATAATGGAGGGGTTCTATGAAAAAGATGAAATATGGTATAGCAGTGACTTGTCTGACGGTGGGAATGATGCTGGCAGCAACTGCCTGCGGCGGTAAGAAGGCGGAATCAACAGAGACAGCGGCTCAGACAGCAGTGGTTGTTGAAACCCAGACTGAGACTGAAACGGAAGTGGCCAAGGAATCTGAGCTGACACTGGCTGATGGCCAGATGTTCAGTTATCTGACAGGTGAACCGGTGGATAAGAAGCTTGGTTTGCAGAGACCTTATGCGATCATGATCAACAACATCAAAGAAGGGCTTCCTCAGTCCGGTGTCAGTCAGGCAGAGATGATTTATGAGGCACAGGTGGAAGGCGGTATTACCCGTCTGATGGCATTATTCCAGGATGTGGATCATGTTGAAAAAATCGGCTCCATCCGAAGTGCCAGACATTATTATATTGATTTTGCCAATGACAATGATGCGATTTATGTGCATTACGGACAGTCCAAGTATGCCCTTTCACGTATTGAAGATGAGAATATCACGACGATCCGCGGCCTGTCCGGTTATGAATCACAGGTTTTCTATCGCTCAACAGACAGAAAAGCACCGCATAATGTTTATACAACCGGGGAAATGCTCAAGGCAGGGCTTGAGGTGACAGGGCTTTCAAGAGACTACCCGAAGGATTTTCAATCGCATTTACAGTTTAATCATGCCGATATTCCATTAAAAGATGGAACAAATGCAGAAAAAGTGAATATTCCATTTGACTCGAAGCCATATTTCACATATAATACTGAGGATGGTCTTTACTATCGCTATCAGTATGGCGAAGCACATATCGACCGGGAGAATGATGAGCAGCTCGCATTTAAGAATATTATTGTTCAGTATGTAGGCGAGAAATCCATCAGTAAACAGGATCACCAGGACCTGACCCTGAACGGTTCAGGAAAGGGATTGTATATTACTGATGGTAAGGCAGAAGAGATAACATGGAAACGCAGCGATGACGCGGACAAAACACATTTTTATAATGCCTCCGGCAATCAGCTTTCCTTAAATCCAGGAAAAACATTCTTCGAAATCGTATCAGACAGTAAAACTGTCACTTTAGAATGATATAGACAAGAGGTGTATGAATGGGAAACTCTTCCAAAAGCAAAAACAGCGGCGGAGATATCATTGTCCAAGGGTCAATTCTGGCCATTGCACAGATCATTGTCCGCCTGATCGGGTTGTTTTACCGTATTCCGCTCCAGCGTATTGCAGGAGATGTGGCTATGGGGTATTACGGCTATGCGTATGATATTTACATGTTACTTTTACTGGTTTCATCCAATGGTGTACCGCTTGCGGTCAGCAAGCTGGTGTCGAAGACCCATGCCAAACGGGATTATACCAATGAACACAGAATTATGGTCAGTGCCCTTTTATGGACGTTGATCGTGGGATCGGTCATTGGTCTTGGAACATTTATTTTTGCAAAACAGATTACAAGTGCTGTATTCGGCCCTGAGATGATGGGTGTTGTGCCGGCCCTCAGAGTGCTGGCACCGACAATTTTCCTCTGCTGCGTGATGAGTACTTTCAGAGGCTATTTTCAGGGAATCGGCAGTATGATGCCTACAGCCATTTCACAGATTTTTGAGCAGATTTTCAATGCAGTTGTCAGTGTGGCAGCAGCGGCGATCCTTGTATCCCAGGGACCTGCATGGGCAGCCATGGGCGGTACGCTTGGTACATGCATTGGTGCTCTTGCAAGTACGATTTTCCTGATCATTATTTATATGCTGTACAGACCGCAGTTTATGCGTCATGTACGCAAGGACAAGCGTCATCAGCCGGAATCTTATAAGAACATTTACAAAGTGTTGACATTAACAATGGCACCGGTTGTGCTTAGTTCTGTTATTTATCAGGTGAGCGGTATTATTGATTCTTCTTTATACAGCAATATTCTGGCAAAACTGGGATATGATGCAGAGCTGATCTCTTCTTTATATGGTGTATACAGCAGCAAGTATAAAATGCTTGTCAATGTGCCGATGGCCATGGCAACAGCCCTTGGACTGGCCGTTGTTCCGGGCATCTCATCTGCTATGCTGAAGGGCGACAAAGAGGAGATTCACAAGAAGATCGAGACGACAGTCAAGTTTTGTATGATCATTGCTATTCCTGCCTGTGTCGGTTTATCTGTTCTCGGCGGGCCGATCATGCAGTTGTTGTTTAGTGATTCATCTGCACTGACAAGACATCTGATTACGATTGGTACTCCTTATTTGTTGTTTTATTCATTATCAACGGTTACAATTGGTGCTCTTCAGGGAATCGACAGAATGAATACGCCGATTATTAACTCAGGTATTGCACTGGCAATTCATACAGTATTTATTGTGATCCTGTTAAGATTTTGTGATATGAATATCTACGCAATTTTATACAGTAATATTTTATTTGGTTTCCTGATGTGTATTTTCAATCAGGTTGCTTTAAGACGTTATATTGGATATGAACAGGAAGCGAAAAAGACATTCCTGATACCGGCAGCTGCTTCGGCAGTGATGGGTGTGGCAGCATTTGTTGTGTATAAAGGTGTATATTTTGTTTTACATATCAATGCGATTGCAACATTGCTGGCAATTCTCGTAGCAGTGGCTGTTTATGCGGTGGCATTGCTGAAGTTCCATGGCCTGACGGAAGAAGAACTCTATTCTTTCCCGAAAGGAACAACTTTGATTGTGTATTTAAAACGTTTTCATTTGATATAAGGAGCCTTGTATGATTTACGATGTATGTGTCATCGGAGGAGGCGCTTCCGGACTGGCTGCAGCGATTGCAGCCGGAAGGGAAGGAGCCTCAGTTTTAGTTATTGAAAGAATGGACAAGACCGGCAAGAAGATTCTGGCAACGGGCAATGGCAAGTGTAATCTGACAAATCAGGCCATTCGAAGGGGCCGTATTTCATCCGGTGTTTATAGATCCGGGCAGGAGGCGTTCCCGCTTCATGTACTGGAGAATTTTGATGCCGGTGATACACTGGCTTTTTTTGAATCCATGGGGCTTTATACAAAAGAGCGGGACGGTTATGTCTATCCCATGTCTGAGCAGGCGGCGACAGTCCGTGATATACTGTGCTGGGAATTGGCGGAACATAGAGCAGATGTGGTGACGGGACAGGAAGTAAAGGATATCAGAGCTGTCGGTAAAGGTGCCGCAAAGAGTGGTTTTACAATTTATACGGCAGAAGAGACGTATCAGTGCAAAAAACTGATCATGGCCTGCGGAGGCGCGTCTTCATCCAAGCTTGGCAGCAATGGTTCAGGATACAGACTGGCAGAGAATCTGGGACATCATATCTTTGCACCCGTTCCGGCACTTTGTGCTCTTCATTGCAAGGAAAAATATTTCAAAGAGCTTGCAGGAATTCGTCTTCAGGGAAAGGTAACGCTTTTTGCAGAGGGCAGAATGGCAGCAGAGGATAGTGGTGAAATTCAGCTGACAGCCTATGGTATTTCAGGCATTCCTGTGTTTCAGGTAAGTCGTTATGCTGCAAAAGCCCTCAGAATCAAGAAACCGGTGACAGCTGTGATGGATCTGATGCCGGCTGTCAGTGAGAAAGGTCTGCGGGCAAGACTTTTATGGCAGATGCATGCCAACCCGAAGTGGACCATGCGAATGGTGCTTTCCGGAATGATGGACAATAAGCTGGCAGCCTGCCTTTTAAAATGTGCCGGCATTGACGGTGGACAGCCGTGTTATAAAGTTGGCAGTGCTGCATTGGAACGGTTGATTGTTTTTGTGAAGCAGCACCGGGTACACATTATTGCTGCCAATGATTTTGAACAGTCTCAGGTAACAGCCGGCGGCGTTGATACAAGAGAAATAGATGAGAAGAATATGGCATCAAAAATTGTCACAGGACTTTATATTACCGGGGAATTGCTGGATGTTGACGGCATATGCGGAGGCTACAATCTGCAGTGGGCCTGGGCAACAGGCGTTCTCGCGGGATCAGATGCCGGAAGGAGCTGCCATGTTAAAGGTTAATCAGATTAAACTGCCCCTTAACCATTCAAAAGGACAGTTAAAAGAGGCAATCGTGCGTAAATTGCGTATCAGACAGGAGGATATCATAGATTATCAGATTCTCAAACAGTCCATTGATGCGAGAAAGTCCGGGAAAGGCGGGCATGCCGGGGAGGTGCTTTATCAGTATTCCGTGGCGGTGACATTGGCCAATGAGAAGCAGTATCTCAAAAAACATCATGTGAATAAGGACATCCTGCCTTATACACCGGTAATTTATCAGATGCCGGAAAAAGC
>JBNMJG010000074.1:0-6021 GCA_050873705.1 Coprococcus sp.
ATCCAGTTCACTGATAGCATCATCAAGGCTCTGAACTTCTGTGTATGGAATATTCTTCTGTTTCAGCATCTCAATGATGTATTCCGGTACACGCAGTTCAGGTGGAGAAATGAGGAGGAAACGAATGCCGTCATAACGGGACAAAGCTTCGATTAAGGAATGAACAGTACGGCCAAACTTCAAGTCACCGCAAAGACCGATGGTCAGGTTGTTCAGATGACCTTTCAAAGAACGGATTGTCAGAAGGTCTGTCATTGTCTGTGTCGGATGCTGATGACCGCCATCTCCGGCATTGATCACTGGAATCTTGGCTTTCATGGATGCAACCATTGGAGCACCTTCCTTTGGATGACGCATTGCACAGATATCTGCGTAGCAGCCGATCATACGGATTGTATCAGAAACGCTTTCACCCTTTGCAGCAGAGCTGGAAGCAGCAGAAGAGAATCCGAGAACATGGCCGCCAAGATGATACATAGCGCCTTCAAAGCTCAGACGAGTACGAGTACTTGGCTCATAGAAACATGTAGCAAGAGTCTTTCCTTCACAGGCATGGGCGTATTTGGCAGGATTGTGTTCGATATCTGCGGCTAAGTCCATTAACTTGTCCAGTTCTTCAACAGAGAAATCCATTGGGTTTAATAAATGACGTGGCATAAAGTCCCTCCTCAGTTATATGTTAAAATAATTTGAAATTTGAGATGTGCAGGATACGTCTGCGCATCCTGATGTGAGATGAACAGCAGCAAAAGTGCCAATCCATCTGCCCATCATACCTATTATACCTGTTTACGACAGGAAGTCAAATTAAATCTACATAAATTTGTTAATTTTTTGATTGGGTATGCTGTAAATTGACAAGCTCCGGCGGGAAGTGTTATGATACAAAAAAATTCACCTTCTTTTTTATATGAGATAGCGGGTGCAGAAATTCATTTTGGAGGAACAGATAGTGAAGAAGATAAAGAATGCGATTGTTGCCCAGTCCGGCGGTCCGACGACAGCCATTAATGCCAGTCTTGCCGGTGTGATCAAGGGGTGTCTTGAAAGCGATGAGATTGATGTCATTTATGGTGCTAAAAACGGTGTGGAAGGTCTGATGGATGAACGTCTTGTGAATCTGACAGAGATTTTTGAAAACAATGAAGAAGATCTGAAGGTGCTGAAGGTGACCCCGTCTATGTACCTGGGTTCCTGTCGGAGAAAACTGAAAGATATCAATCAGGATTCCAGTGAGTATGACAATATTATGGAAATTTTCCGTAAGTATAACATTCATTATTTCTTTTATATCGGCGGTAATGATTCTATGGATACTGTCGGCAAGATGAGCATGTATGTGAAGAAGCACCAGATGGATGTGAAAGTTATCGGAATTCCGAAGACCATTGACAATGATCTGGTGGTGACAGACCATACGCCGGGATTTGGTTCTGCGGCCCGTTATGTGGCAGCTTCCATTCTTGAAATGGCTCATGATACGTATATTTACAATACAAGAAGCGTTCTGATTGCTGAAATCATGGGAAGAGATGCAGGTTGGCTGACAGCATCCAGTGTCCTGGCAAGAAACAGCTACAGTCAGGCACCGCATCTGATCTATCTGCCGGAGCATCCATTCTCAAAGGAACAGTTCATAGAAGATATTAAGGAGCAGTTCAAAAAGAGAGAACATATTGTGATTGCTGTTTCAGAGGGGCTTCGAGATGCAGAGGGACATTATATCAGTGCGGAAACTTCTGCTGTGGATGCTTTCGGACATGCGACATTAAGCGGTACAGGCAAATGCCTTGAAGGTCTGGTTGCGGAAACATTCGGGTGCAAGGTCCGTTCAGTGGAGATCAATGTTCTGCAGCGATGCGCAGCGCATATGGCATCAGCGACAGATATTGAAGAGAGCTGGCAGCTGGGCTTAAAAGGCGTATCACTGGCATTGGAAGGAAAAAGCGGAGAAATGTCGATTGTCCGCAGAATTTCGGATGAACCGTATCAGGTTGTTTATGAAAGCGCCAATGTGCAGCAGATTGCCAATGCCGAGAAAAAGATTCCTGCAGAATGGATCAATGAGGCGGGCAATGATGTGACAGAGGAGATGGTGCGTTATCTTAGACCGCTTATTCATGGAAAAGTCGATGTACCAGAAAAAGACAGTATGCCGTATTATCTGTTTTTAGGGGAAGCTCTTTAAATTATTTTTGTGATCGGAGAAGATAACAGCTTTTATAAGCAGGGAGTCATCAGTGAATTGGAGGTATTTATATGTCGTTAAAGGAAAGTTATACCAGTGTAATCAACAGGAAGGCAGCGGAAAAGCAGCTGCTGATGAAAGTGGCCTCGGGGCGTGAAAAAGCGGATCTTGTTTTGAAGAATGCTGTTTATGTGAACGTGTTTACGAATGAGCTTTCACACGGGGATATTGCTGTTAAGAATGGTGTGATCGCAGGTATTGGAGATTATGAAGGAAAGACAGAAATTAATATGGAAGGAAAAGTAGTGGCACCGGGATTAATAGATGCTCATATCCATCTGGAGAGCAGTCTTGTGACACCGGCTGAATTTGTCAAAGCGGTGCTGCCGCACGGAACAACGACGGTCATTACTGATCCCCATGAAATTGCCAATGTTCTTGGTACCGACGGTATTGATTATATGATTCAGGCTACAGAAGGGCTTCCTGTGGAGGTACGTTTTATGCTGCCTTCATGCGTACCGGCGACACCGCTGGATGAATCCGGGGCGCGTCTGGATTATCAGGCAATAGATCCTTTTTACGATTATGACAGAGTTCAGGGACTGGCGGAAATGATGAACTATACCGGTGTGACAAGAGGGGATATAGAAGTTCTTCAGAAAATTACAGCTGCCCACAAATATCATTGCAGAGTGGATGGCCATGCACCGGGACTTTCGGGTAAAGAACTCAATGCCTATGTGGCAGCAGGGGTTTATTCCGATCATGAATGTTCTACGATGGAAGAGGCATTGGAGAAGCTCAGCAGAGGTCAGTATATTATGATCAGGGAAGGTACAGCTGCGAGAAATCTTAAAGCACTTGCGGGGCTTCTGGTTCCGCAGTATTATGAGCACTGTATGTTCTGCACAGATGATAAACATCCGAATGATCTGCTGCATGTAGGTCACATGGATGCCATTATTCGCCAGGCTGTTCAGAAATATCATGTTGATCCGATCATTGCCATTAAGGCAGCAACCCATCATCCGGCCAGATATTTTCATCTGGCGAGCCGCGGAGCCATTGTTCCGGGATACCAGGCAGATTTTGCGGTATTTGATAATCTTGAGGATCTCAATGTGGAGATGACTGTGATCAAAGGAAAAATCTGGTATCATGATCAGAAACTGGAGGCAGTGCCTGTTCCGAAGGTTGATGAATGGCTTTATGACAAAGTACATCATACTTTTAATCTTGATAGATTAACAGCAGAAAGCTTTGAGGATCATCGCCCGAGAGGCGTGATCGGCATGGTGCCGGGTGAGATTGTGACAACGGATTCGGGATATGCGTCAGCAGTTAATACGGAAGAAGATATCCTGAAAATTGCTGTTATTGAGCGTCATCGCCATACCGGACATATCGGTATCGGTTATCTGAAAGGTTATGGGCTGAAAGAAGGGGCAGTGGCTACATCAATTTCCCATGATTCCCATAATATCATTGTTGTCGGCAGTAATGATGAGGATATGGCGGCAGCTGCAAATCGGATCATAGAAAACAGAGGAGGAATCTCTGTGGTGAAGAATGGTGAGGTCTGCGGTGAAGTGGTACTTGAGATTGCGGGATTGATGAGTGAAAAGCCGCTTAGGGAGGTTAATGAAGCTCTTGAAGATGCCAAGAAACAGGCTGCAATGCTTGGAGTATCCGAAGGCATTGATCCATTTATGACACTGTCCTTTATGTCACTGCCTGTTATACCGGAGCTGCGTCTGACAACACGAGGCATTATCGACGTTGTCAAGCAGCAGTATATTTAAAAGGGACTGCTGCATGGGAGAAAATATATTTCCGGATTTTTCACTTTAAAGCATTAATGGGGTTGATTTTTGAACTTTAAAGTACTATAATGTATGCATGAAGTCTGTATAAAATTGATCGGAAAAATTCAATTATACAGGCAATATGCACAATTCCAGGAGGTATATCATTATGAAAAAGATGAAGAAAGTGCTGGCAGTAGCATTATCTTTGGTTATGGCAGGCAGTCTTGCTGCATGCGGCAGCTCATCCACAGAGACAAAGGCACCTGAGACAGCAGGGGCTTCAGAGACAGCAGCAGAATCTACAGCAGAGAGCGGTTCCGAAGCTGCAAGTGAAGTTTCCACAGACGGCAAGGTTTACAATATCGGTATCTGCCAGTTGATCCAGCATGATGCGCTGGATGCAGCAACAAAGGGCTTTGAAGATGCACTGAAGGAAACATTTGGTGACAATGTGAAGTTTGATGAGCAGAATGCTCAGGGTGATTCAGCAACATGCGCAACCATCATCAACAGTTTCGTTTCCAATAACGATGATCTGATCCTTGCCAATGCAACAGCCGCTCTTCAGGCAGCAGCAGCAGGAACAAATACAATCCCTATTCTTGGTACAGCCGTTACAGATTACGGTGTAGCACTTGATATTGATAACTTCGACGGTACAGTGGGCGGCAATATTTCAGGTACAGCAGACCTTGCACCATTAGATGGTCAGGCTGATATGCTGCATGAATTATTCCCTGATGCCAAGAAGGTTGGTCTGTTATATTGTTCAGCAGAAGCAAATTCTCAGTTCCAGGTAGATACAATCAAAGAATATCTTGAGAAACTTGGTTATACATGTGAATATTATGCATTCTCAGATTCCAATGATCTTTCATCCGTATGTACATCTGCTGCCAATGACAGCGATGTCATCTATGTACCGACAGATAACACAGTTGCCAACAATACAGAAATCGTCAACAACATCTGTACACCGGCAGGCGTTCCTGTTGTAGCCGGCGAAGAGGGCATCTGCAAGGGCTGTGGTGTTGCAACACTTTCCATCAGCTATTATGATCTTGGTGTAGCAACTGGTAAGATGGCTGTTAAGGTTCTTCAGGGTGAAGATATCTCAACAATGCCTGTTGAATATGCTCCAACATTCACAAAAGAATATGTTGCAAGCCGCTGCGAAGCATATGGTATTACAGTACCTGATGATTATGTAGCACTTGAAGAATAATCATACATAGGAATATAACAAGATAAATAGGGGCTGCGCACAGTAATAGAAGCTTTCGGGCGATATATGCTGCGGCGGCCCCATCTTGTATGTTATACATACTGCATATTTTCATAGACATGCGGTTGAATTGACAAACAGCAAGGAGGAGTAAGCCATGAATATGATGGCATTAATCGGCGCACTTCCGGGTGCGGCTGCCCAGGGATTGATCTGGGGAATTATGGCGATCGGTGTTTATATTACATTCAGAACACTGGATATTGCCGATCTGACGGTGGACGGTACAATGTGTACAGGCGGTGCTGTCTGCATTATGATGATGATGAGCGGACACAATGTATGGGTTGCTATGTTGGCAGCTTTTGCGGCTGGTATGCTGGCAGGTCTGGCAACAGGTTTCTTCCATACATTTATGGGAATTCCGGCGATCCTTTCCGGTATTCTGACACAGCTGGCCCTCTGGTCAGTGAACCTGAAGGTGATGGGGAAGTCCAATCAGGCGCTGAATGTGGACAAATATAACCTGCTTGTTTCTCTGCGTTATATCAAGGGTGTTCCGTTTTTTAAGAATACCATTGTTATTGTAGCGATTATGATCGTTGTGTTGATTGCTATTTTGTATTGGTTCTTCGGCACAGAGCTTGGCTGTTCAATTCGTGCAACAGGCTGCAACGGCAATATGGCACGTGCACAGGGCATCAATACAAACTTCAACAAGGTACTTGGCCTGATGATCTCTAACGGTCTTGTAGCACTTTCCAGTGCCCTTCTGGCACAGTATCAGGGCTTTGCAG
>JBNMJG010000075.1:0-6020 GCA_050873705.1 Coprococcus sp.
CATTTGTTCCACCCCATCTCCTGTATATAAAGCAAGATGCTCTATTTGACAGCAAGTGCACAAAAAATTAACCCACAGCCAAATTTTTTAGATTTACGCTGCGGGTTAATTTTTATATTCCATCATTTTTTAATTATTCTGATTCAGATATTCCTCAAGACAAATTCCCTGATCATGTATCGCCTGCGCAGCCTCTTTGCCAACATAACGATAATGATTATCCTCCGCAGCAACACCTGTTACGGATTCCTTGCCGGATGGGTAACGAAGGATAAAACCATACTTATAAGCATTGTCATTCATCCATTCCAGAACACTGTATGTATCCTGGTCATAATCATCATCACCGGCAATGTCTATCGCCAAACCGGTTTCATGTTCACTCGTTCCCGGAGCTGCGATCTCTTCTTCCGCTTTACTCTTAGCTTCTTCTGCAGAATAGCCTTCATCCTCATAATTCTGGATCGTATCATCCATCAGCGCCTGCTGCTCTTCCTGTGTTCTGTATGCATCGCTGACAATCGGATAAATATCCTCCGATCTGGCTGCATCAAACATTTCCTGCAGATCCGAGAGGATACGTGTATCAACCGACTGACCATTCCGCAATTCTGTCAGATCAACGCTATAATCATCAGCAATCGGATGTGTACTGTTCACCAGAAGCAAACGCCAATCTGAACTTGCCGTCGTGTTGTCGGCTGTACTGCCAGAAGTCTGATCGGAAGTATCATCTGCTGTGTCTGGCGATGTATCATTGCTTTGTGAAACATCACTGTCTGCAGTCTCCGGTGCATCACCAGAAGCCATCATGCTCTCCGGAGGTCCACCACCATTATTGCCCAGCGGATCTGTACAAAGTACGACCAGAAAAATCACAACCAGAAACAAAGCCGCTACTGACAAAACCACCTGCCCAACTGTATGGCTTCCCTTATTATAGAATTTTGTATTTCTCTCTGAATAACGCGTTCTTCTTTTTCGCATCTATCACAGCCCCTTTATATTCTCTATTATAACAAAAGCCGTGCATCAAAACTTTGACTAAACTCTAAAAGTTTTATAAACTTTCTTTTAAAGCCTGTCCCGGATCTCTATCTATCAGCGCAAACGAATCTTCATTTCACGCTCGGCTTCTCTTCTCTGATCTTTCTTGGCAATATCTTCACGCTTGTCATAAAGCTTTTTGCCTCGCGCCAGACCGATCTGGACTTTCACCAGACTATCCTTAAAATACACCTGTAATGGCATAATGGTGTAACCCTTCTGCGAAACCTGTCCAAGAAGCTTCGTAATCTCACGCTTGTGAAGAAGCAATTTTCTTGTTCTCAGCGGATCCTTATTGAAAATATTCCCCTTCTCATAAGGCGCAATATGCATATGTTCAATATAAATTTCACCATGATCCGCATGAATAAATG
Source organism: Coprococcus sp. (assembly GCA_050873705.1). GTDB lineage: Bacteria > Bacillota > Clostridia > Lachnospirales > Lachnospiraceae > Coprococcus_A. Next base: position 1,422 of record JBNMJG010000075.1, read on the forward strand.
ATTCTTTGATACTGCATTTGCCCATACGAAGGGATTTCACCTCTGTACCATGCAAAACAATACCGGCTTCATATTTGTCCTCAATAAAATAATCATGATACGCCTTCTTGTTGTTGGCGATCAGTTTTGTACCTTTTCCAGCCATTACATTTCCCCCTCTGCAAAAACGCTGTCATCCAACATAAAGTTTACGGCTTTCGCCAGGAAATCCACATCTTTGACGATGATCCTTACATGTTCGCCCAGTTTAAAACTGCGCCCGGTATCCTCCCCGGTCAATGTATAGGTATTCTCATCAAATATATAATAATCATCATCCATATCCTGAAGTCTGATCAGACCTTCACAGGTATTTGGCAGTTCCACATACATACCCCAGTTGGTGATACCTGAGACAACTCCCTCATACCGCTGTCCAATACGTTTTGACATATATTCAGCCTTCTTCATTTTCTCAACTTCGCGTTCGGCTTCATCCGCTCTTCGCTCTGTACTGCTTGTCTGAACAGCCACATCCGGCAGGATATGATGATAATGGGCCTGACGTCCGTCATCCAGCTGACCGTGAAGATTCTCCTTGATGATACGATGAATCTGAAGATCCGGATATCTTCGGATCGGTGACGTAAAGTGGCAGTAATAGGAAACTGCAAGACCAAAATGGCCAAGATTCTCTGTTGTATAGCGGGCCTGCTTCATGGATCGCAGTACCAATCTTGAAATCATCGTCTCTTCCGGTGTTCCTTCAATCTTGCCAAAAAGTTTCTGGAACTCCATCGGATGAATACTGTCCTGCCTGATATTCATATAATACCCGTAATTCTTAATCAGAATCATTAATCGCTTGATACGGTCTGCATCCGGCGATTCATGACTTCTATAAAGGAACGGCAGCTCCTGCCAGAAGAAATCCTCCGCAATGGTCTCATTGGCCATCAACATAAAATCCTCGATGATCTTTGTTGCCGGATTTCTGTCATACGGATGGATATCTACAGGGAAATCCCTTTCATCCAACTCGATCTTGGATTCAGGAAAATCAAAATCTATGCCGCCTCTTTCCTGCCGCTTCTTCCGAAGAAGATCTGAAAGTGTCTTCATCTGCCTGAACATCTCTAAAGCATCCGCATAAACTGCCGTTAATGCTTTGTCTCCATCCAATATGCGGCTGACCTGATTATAAGACATCCGGTGATTGACCCTGATCACACTCTCTGTGATCTCATGACCGATAATACCGCCCTTCTCATCCAGTTCCATCAGACAGCTGAGTGCCAGTCTGTCCACTCCTTCATTCAATGAACAGATCCCATTGGAAAGGGCATGAGGCAGCATCGGAATGACTTTATTGACCAGATAAACACTGGTGCCTCTCTTCAGCGCTTCCTTGTCAAGTGGAGAACCTTCTTTCACATAATGTGTCACATCTGCAATGTGTACTCCCAGAAAATAATGACCATCCTTCTTCTCAAGCGTAATCGCATCATCCAGATCCTTGGCATCTTCACCATCAATGGTCACTGTCATGCGATCTCTCAGATCTCTGCGGCCTTCTGTTTCCTCAGCACTGACAGATTCCGGAATAGACAAAAGCTGCTCTTTCACATCCTCAGGAAATTCCGTCGGCAGATCAAAGGCTTTCACAACCGCCAGAATATCTGTCTTCGGATCATCCGCATGACCGAGTATCTCTGTCACAATACCTTCCGGATTCTTATGATCATTGCCGTAATCTGTAATCTTCGCTACAACCCTGTGACCGTTGACCGCCCGCATGGTCTTCCCACATGGGATAAAAATATCATTGCCAATCTTCTGGTTATCCGGGATCACAAAACCGTAATTCTTGTTCTTCTGGAAAATACCGGTTATCTCTGTAAAGCCGCGCTCAATGATCTGAAGCACCTTTCCCTCGGCTCTCTTGGCTGCTCGTGTACCATTCGCCGGAACGGCCGGTGCCACCAGCTGAATCAGCACCGTATCACCATGAAAAGCTCCCTTCGTCTCATCAGCCGGAATGAAAACATCCTGTTCCATTCCCTCAACAGTAACAAAACCAAAACCTCTTGTACTGCCGCAGAATTTCCCCGTCAACGTATCCGGCTCAGCCTTCTTATATCTGCCATTCTCAGTTAATGTCAGCTCACCACCGGCAATTAACTGGTCTAAAAATTCTTTAAATTCTTCTTTCTCCCGCTTCGGTACTGAAAATACCATACAAAGTTCCTTGAACTTCATCGGTCTGTAGTTCTTCTCTTCAACAAAATCCAGTACCATTTTTCTTCTTACATCAAAAATGACTTTGTCCATTCTTGTCACCTCCTGTTTCTATTCTCTCTTTCTCTATCGTCTGCATAGAAGTCATCCTCAAATTCACTTCACGAGGCCTTCTATAATCTTACATGACTTCTGCTTCATTACTTCTATAAAGAACAAAAACACCCCCGAAGGAGTGTTTTCATTCATCTCGTTGTACATGTCCCAGTCAAAGTCATCTCTGACTGGAATAAACTGCCTTCGGCAGCCGCCATTCTTAGTAACCCCAGCTCATGTTCATCACAAGAGATAATACAATAAAGATCGCTGCCAAAATAGCTGTTGATCTCTCAAGTAAAGCATCCTCTGTGTGCTTCTTACCATGGGTCGTGAAATATGTGTCGTTGCTTCTGCCCGTAATACCGCCAGACAGATCCGCACCCTGACCTTTTCCTTTAAATACTAAAAATACAAGTACTAAACATACAATGATATATACCACTGTGGCTGCAATTCTGATACCGCTCATGCGTACACCTCCTGCATTCAATCTAAATCATTATAGCACAGGTTCATATAGCATGTAAAGTATTTTATCGTTTGACAAGTAAAGAATGTCCAGTCATCTCTGCAGGTTTCTCGAGGTCCATCATATCAATCAGTGTTGGAGCCAGGTCTGCCAGGCATCCGCCCTCTTTCAATGTGTAAGCCGGATCGTAATTGATCAGGATGAATGGCACCGGATTGGTTGTATGGGCTGTAAAAGGCACTCCTGTTGTATAATCAACCAGCTGTTCACAGTTGCCGTGGTCCGCACAGAGAATCATCTGACCATCCACTTCTTTCAATGCTTCAACTGCACGGCCGACACATGTATCCACTGCCTCAACTGCCTTGATTGCTGCAGATTCAACACCTGTATGACCAACCATATCCGGATTCGCAAAGTTGATGATGATCACATCATATTTATCTGATTTGATGGCTTCTACCAGTTTATCACACACTTCATAAGCGCTCATCTCCGGTTTCAGATCATAAGTCGCTACCTTTGGAGAATTTACAAGGATTCTGTCCTCGCCTGGGTTTGGTGCTTCAACGCCACCGTTAAAGAAGAATGTTACATGGGCATACTTCTCTGTCTCGGCAATTCTTGCCTGCTTTAATCCTTTGGAAGCCAGGAATTCACCAAATGTATTTTTGATTTCTACTTTGTTGAATGCCACTTCTTTATTCGGGATCGTTACATCGTATTCTGTAAAGCAGATATAAGTTACTTTTTTGCGTTCGCCTCTGTCAAAACCGTCAAATTCATCTGCACAGAAAGCTCTTGTGATCTCACGGGCACGGTCCGGTCTGAAATTGAAGAAAATAATGGAATCACCGTCATTCACTGTGGCTGTCGGCTTGCCGTCTCTCATGATGACAGTCGGAACAACGAACTCATCATAAACTTCCTGCTCATAAGAAGCTTTGACAGCATCATATGGGCACTCAGCCTGAATACCTTCACCAAAGGCAACGGCACGATAAGCTTTCTCTACACGGTCCCATCTGTTATCACGGTCCATGGCATAGTAACGACCCATAACAGAAGCAATCTGTCCAACTCCCAGTTCCTGCATCTTCTCATATAATTCTTTGATATAATCCGCACCTGATGCCGGCGGTGTATCACGGCCATCCAGGAAGCAGTGAACATAGACCTTTTCGAGTCCGTGGCGTTTTGCCATCTCCAGCAGGCCATACAGATGTGTATTATGACTGTGGACACCGCCGTCGGACAAAAGTCCATATAAATGAAGCGCTGAATTGTTGGCTTTGACATTCTCAATGGCCTTTAATAAAGCCGGATTTTCAAAAAATGTACCATCCTGGATTTCTTTGGTAATTCTTGTCAGGTCCTGATACACAATACGGCCGGCACCCATATTCATATGTCCGACTTCGGAATTGCCCATCTGGCCTTCCGGAAGACCAACGGCCATTCCGCTGGCATTGCCCTTAACAAATGGATAAGTTGCCATCAAATTATCGATGACAGGTGTCTTTGCTTCATAAACAGCATTGGCATCTTTTCTGTCATTTAAACCAAAACCATCAAGAATCATTAAAACTGTAGGTCTTTTACTCATTTTCTCTCACTTTCTTCAAAAAAGGGCGCCGAATCATTCAAGACGCGCCCCCATTGATATTGTTATTGATAAAATTTATTTGTTGTAGTTGACAATCTTGCCGAAATCCGGTTTCAGAGATGCACCGCCTACAAGGCCGCCGTCAATATCCGGTTTTGCGAAAAGCTCTGCTGCATTGCCTGCATTAACAGAACCGCCGTACTGAATA
>JBNMJG010000076.1:0-6009 GCA_050873705.1 Coprococcus sp.
GCTGCCTGCAAAATCCCGCACACCGCCTGTCTGGCGGTAAACATCCAGTTCCTTCGCCAGACGGCTTGTCTTATAATAAAGCGGATCCACATCATCCGAATCGCTGACACGCACATCCCACAAAATCACAGACGGGTGATTGCGGTACTGCATAATCATCTCCCGGACATTTCTCACTGTAATCTTTTTCCAGCGAGTGTCCCCCACAAACTGCCATCCCGGTATTTCAGGGATGACCAGAAGACCGATTTCATCACATCGGTCCATAAAATACTGTGACTGCGGTCCCTGAAGCGTCCGCACTGCATTGGCCCCAAGTTCAAATTTCAGAAGATCTGCATCCAGCTGCTGGGGTGACTTCGGCATGGCATACCCTGAATACGGCCAGCTCTGATATCTGCCGAAACCACATAATTTCAGAATACGTCCATTCAGCCAGAAGCCTTCGCCATCAAAGACAGCTTCTCTGAATCCGACCCTGACTTTTTTGCTGTCAATGCACTGCCCATCTTTTATGAGTTCCACAGTTAATACATAGAGATTCGGCATCTCCACATCCCAGAGCATTGCATCCGGCACTGTATAAGTCAGACAGGATGTTCTGAAATGCACCTCCGCAGTTTTCAGATTCCAGTGCTGAAGATTGTCATCCTCCACAGGAATCTCCGTCCATGTATCCAGATGGGCAGCCAGTGTCAGACCTTCTGTATAGGCATTCAGCCTGATCTCTGCTTTTAGTATTTTCTCATCCGTCCTGACATCCGGTGTGGCTGTATAAATATCTTCTATATAATAATCATTCTTTACATCCAGATAGACATCCCGGTAAATACCGCCATAAGTCAAAGACTCTGTCACTGATCCAAAGGGCGGCTGATTCAGAGACTCCCTGCTGTCCAAACGCACGGTAATAATCTGTTCACTGCCTTCTGTAAGGAACGGAAGAATATCCACCGAGAAAGCTGTATATCCACCATAATGTTTGACCGCCTGATGTCCATTCACATAAACCGCAGCTTCATGGGCAGCCCCTTCAAATGTCAGGATCAGGTGTCCGCTGCGCCATGCATCTTCCACAATCAGGCTGCGTCTGTAGCCACAAAGCTGCTGCAGGGACATTTCATCAAAATTACTGTACGGCAATTCACATACATTGTGTGGAATTCTCACTTTTTCAAGTTCAGATAGATCCGCATCCGGTTTTAACAGTTCATCTGTATAATTCTTTGTAAAATACCAATTGTCATTTAAATATATTCTCTGCGTCATTATATTGCCCTTGTTGCTTCCTTCAGCCATGCCTGTTCTTCTGCATTCAAATGAGGTCCGATGATGGCATAAATCTTCTGATGGTAATCGTTCAGAAGCTGTTTCTCACGCTCTGTCATCAATGTCGGATCCACACCATCCAGATCAAAAGGCACAAGTGTTACTGTATCAAAATACATAAACTGACCGTATTCATTCTTCTCACCCTTCATGCAGACCATGAGATTTTCATGGCGGATACCGAATTTGCCGGTCAGGTAAACGCCGGGTTCGTCAGATGTCAGCATTCCTTCCTCCAGAACACAGCCTTCATTGCGGTTTGGCAGCATCTTCCATCTGAATCCATTCGGACTCTCATGAACATTCAATAAATAGCCCACTCCATGGCCTGTGCCGTGATTATAGTCCATGCCAATCTGCCACAATGGTTCTCTGGCCAGATAATCCAGATTGTAGCCTTTGCAGCCATGCAGGAAACGAGCGCCCGCAAGATTCAGATTGCCTCGCAGTACCAGTGTGAAGAATTTCTTCTCTTCATCCGTCAGTTCACCCAATACAAAAGTACGGGTAATGTCTGTTGTTCCTTCCATATACTGGCCGCCTGTATCCATCAAAAGCAGTCCCTTTGGCGCCAGCTTGGCATCCGTCTCCGGTGTTGCTGAATAATGCACAATGGCACCATGTTCAGCATAACCGCTGATTGGTTCAAAACTCGGTTCAAGATAGCCCTCCTGCTCCTTACGGAAACTTTCCATCTTTTCAGCCGCGCTGATCTCTGTCAGAGGCACTTTGCCGATATTCTTCTTCAGCCAGTACATAAACTTCGTCAGTGCAATTCCGTCTTTGATATGAGCCTGACGGATATTCTCTACCTCTACAGGATTCTTGATGGCCTTCGGCAGCAATGTCAGATTCTGCTCATCTATCTTCTTCACGGATTCCGGCATTCTCTCAAGAATTGCATAATTCAAAGCAGAGCCGTCATAAATCACGGTCTGATTCTCTGTCAGCTTCGCAACATCCTCATATATGCCATTGTATTCAAGGAATTCTACACCGGCGCTCTCCAGTGTCTTTCTATCTTCATCCTTGAAATCAGATGCATTAGTATAAAGTCTCAGGCTGTCAGCGCTCATCATCAGATAAGACAGTACAACCGGATTATCCTGCACATCATTGCCTCTGAAATTCAGCAGCCATGCAATATCATCCAGAGAAGTCAGTACAAACCAGTCTGCTTTCTTCTCTGCCATTGCCTGACGAATCAGGGCAATTCTATCCTCCCTTGACTGTCCTGCATAGGCAATATCCAAAAGCCATGCCGGTTCTGCTGATAAATCCGGACGATCTTTCCAGATTTCATCCACCAGATCATAGCGGCCATTGACAAAAGCCCCTTTGGCGCTTAACTTTCTGACATATTCCTGACCGTTTCTGGCATTCACTGTTCTGCCGTCAAATCCCAGGCACTGACCTTCTTTAATATGTGATACAATATATTCTTCAATAGTCGGCACACCTTCATTGCCCATCCTGAACAATTCAATGCCTGTATCTGCAAGCTGCGCCTCTGCCTGAAGAAAATATCTTCCGTCCGTCCAGAGTCCTGCAAAATCCTTTGTCACAAGAACCGTACCTGCCGAACCTGTAAAACCCGAAATAAAGGCACGGCATTTAAAATGCTCTCCTACATATTCGGAGCCATGAAAATCTTCTGAACCGATCAGGTACATATCCATTTTATAATCAGCCATCTTCTCTCTGAGGGCTGTCAGTCTTTCCTTAACTGTCATCATCTTATCTTCTTTCTTCGTTTTTATCCACAGATTCTTTGCTGTCCATGGCTTCTTTACCATTCATATCGCCCCTGCCGGGTCTTCAGCAGATGCATACTAATCTCGATATCCTTAACTTCTATAAGGCAATTGCTGCCTCCAGGGCCAGCTCCACCATCTCCGCAAATGCTGTCGCTCTTGTATCCGCATCCAATTCTTCTCCCGTAACAAGGGAATCAGAAATTGTCAGCAGGCAGGCTGCATTCTTGCCAAGAACCTCTGCATTGTGGAACAACGCAAAAGATTCCATCTCAACACAAAGCAGTCCTTCTGCGTCAACCATCTTGTGAAGAACATCATTGGCATCCGCTTCATGATAAAAAGCATCGCTGGAATGAATCGGTCCTGACACCAACTTCTTGCCCATTTTCTCAGCAGTATCCATAATCTGTCGATTCAGTTCTTCTGACGGATACTGCCAGCTCTTCATATCCAGACTTTGTGCCTGTCCGTAAGTGGATTCACTCCAGGCGCCATCTGCCAGTACCACATCCAACACCTTCAGCTTCTCTGTATAAGCTCCTGCTGAACCGATACGAATAATATTCTCCACATCATAAAATTTATATAATTCATAGGAATAAATGCCGATGGATGGCATGCCCATTCCTGAAGCCATCACAGATACCGTTACGCCTTTATATTGACCTGTATAACAATACACGTTGCGGACATCACTGACAAGCTGAACATCTGTCAGATAAGTCTCAGCAATCCACTTTGCTCTCAGCGGGTCTCCCGGCATCAGAACAGTTTTTGCAATTTCACCATTTTCAGCGCGATTATGCGGTGTTGCCATACTCAAATACCTCCAAAATAATTTTCCTTAATCATACCACATTTTCGAATCAAAAGCTATAAGCATCATACAGCCATCATTATCTCTAAAGGGAATTTTATATATTTCCAACAAGTATATATAATCATCGACACTATTCAGCAAAACACAGCTCAATCATTCATTTTATATGCTTTTTTCCAACTTAAAACAACTTGCATTCAACAGATTTTGATGCTACTATGAGATTGACGTAAGCACTTTCCATCTGGATGTCTCTAACCACCATGAGAGGAGTGGATATTATAGGAGCAGCCGATGCAATTACAAAGGCTTACATACGAAAAAACGAAGTATTCGCAGATGCTTTCAACTATTTTATGTATGATGGCATTCAGAAGATTCAGCCGGAACAACTCAGAGAACTGGATCCAACTGAAATAGCAATACTGCTTCATAAAAAAGATACAAACGATAATAAAAAACAAGAAAAGCATCCAAAACTGATTATGTTCAAAAATATCGTGACCATTTGAAATCTGCAGCCATCATGGAAGACGGCAAAACTGCCTATGTTTTATTAGGAATAGAAAATCAGACAGATGTTCATTATGCAATGCCCGTCAGAAACATGTTATACGATGCACTTCAATATAATAAACAAATCGTTGAAATTTCAGCAAATCATCACAGGCAAAAAGATTATTCTGAATATAACAGTACACATCGCACAGCTGAATTTTTATCCGGTTTTCACAAAAACGATAAATTACTTCCAGTTATTACATTAGTATTGTTTTTTAATTCTGGAGAATGGGATGGCCCACGATCATTACTTGAGATGATGGAAATATCCGATCCAACAGTTCAAAAATATATTCAAAATTATCAACTAAACCTTATTAATCCAAAGGAGATTTCTGATAATGATTTAGAAAAATTTCACTCAAGTTTGCGCGAAGTTTTAGGATGCATTAAATATTCAAAAGATAAAAATAAACCGGCAAACTTTATCTATAATAATCCAAGGATGAACATGGAGCTTGAAGCTGCCAGAGTAATAGAAACTATCACGCGCATAACAATTGACCAGGAGGTGGACAATATGGGAAATGTGAATATGTGCAAAGCAATAGAAGACATGGTACAGGATGTTGTCGATGAAAAGAAAGATGATTGGCTGGCTGAAGGTATAAGTGAAGGAAGATTTCAACTTCTATCAACACTCATTCAATCTGGCAAAATAACTACAGAAGAAGCTGCCGTCATCATGAACATGACCCCTGAAGAATTTTTAACAAAAATTAAACCTTTTTCCTAATAACTATAACTATCAAATATTTTTTAGAACCAAATTATCCAAGGAATTAGTCCCATTTGGAAAATGCTTTCGTACACTTGAATGAAGCTATTCAAAACACAGTTTAAATCATTTCTGATTTGCCCCAGGTATTGACTAGCTTCTCCAAAATACCCTATAGGAGAAACTACCATGCGCCAGCTTTCATACACAATTGAACCGGAGGCAGATGGCCTGTCTGTAAATGCCTATGCCCGCAATATTGCCGGTCTGTCCCGGGCTTTTCTGCGTTCGGTGAAGTTTCGTGAGAACGGCATTCTGATCAACGGACAGCGTGTAACTACCAGAGGTGTTCTTCATACCGGAGACTGCCTTGTTTTTAATATGCCCAACGACCGTACCCAGAAGATTGTACCGGCTGAAGGACCTGTATCCATTGTTTTTGAAAATGAAGATATCGTGCTTGTGAACAAGCCTGCCGGACTGGTGATTCATCCCTGTCACGGCCATTATTCTGATACACTGCTGAGTTATCTGGCCTGGCATTACCGGATGCTGCCTGAACAACCACTGCTCTGCCCCATCGGCCGTCTTGACAAGGATACCAGCGGTCTGATTCTTGTAGCAAAAAACAAATATGCCGCCCAACAGATGGAACGTCAGCGAACCAATCATACTCTTTCACGTGTTTACCTTGCATTAACAGAAGGCCACTGGACAGACCAGCCCCGCAGCGGACTCATCGACCGTCCCATTGAGAAAGTTCCAGATTGTTTTAATCGTTATCAAGTTTCCGATACCGGGCGTCCTTCAAAGACAGAATATAC
>JBNMJG010000077.1:0-5999 GCA_050873705.1 Coprococcus sp.
CAAGCAGATAGGTTTTGATTCCGCATTAAAGGATACACTTGATATATGGGATATGCAGATGGTGAATTATGGCAGAAAAGTCATTGAGACAAGAAGACTGTTTATTGCGCAGCTGAATGAATGGCTGGAGCAGATTCACGGAAAGCTCACCGGCAACAGAGAAAAGCTTCGGCTTGTTTATCAGCCAAGTACAGAGCCGGAGGATTTCGAGCGTGTACTGTTATCCAAAAGAGATCAGGATATCCGGATGAAAATGTCAGGAACAGGACCGCACAGAGATGATTTCCTGTTTATGGTCGGAGATGTGGATATTCGCAAATTTGGTTCACAGGGGCAGCAGAGGACAGCAGCATTGTCACTGAAGCTGGCTGAGATTGAACTGGTGCGTCAAAGCATCGGGGACGAGCCGGTGCTATTGCTGGATGATGTTTTGTCGGAACTGGACAGTTCCAGACAGAATTATCTTCTGGACTGCATCAAAGATATTCAGACTGTGATTACATGTACAGGTCTGGATGAATTCGTCAATCACAGATTTAACATAGACCGCATTTTTAAAGTGACGGATGGAACAGTTGATTTTGTCAATGAGGTAGTAGGATAAAGCAGGAGGTTTGAGATATGAGTGAAGGATACGGCGCAAGTCAGATTCAGATATTGGAAGGGCTTGAAGCAGTTAGAAAGAGACCGGGTATGTATATTGGCAGTACCTCAGCGAAGGGACTTCATCATCTGGTATATGAGATTGTTGACAATTCCGTCGATGAGGCCCTTGCCGGTTACTGTGATCACATTGAGGTAACCATTAATAAAGACAATTCCATTACAGTTGTCGACAACGGACGTGGTATACCGGTTGGTATACAAGCGAAAGCACATAAACCGGCGGTAGAGGTTGTCTTTACCATTCTTCATGCCGGCGGTAAATTCGGCGGCGGCGGATATAAGGTATCCGGCGGACTTCATGGTGTCGGTGCATCGGTTGTTAATGCCCTGTCCGAATGGCTTGAAGTCAATGTTTATGTAGACGGTTATGAATATTATCAGCGTTATGAACGCGGTAAAGTCATGTGTGAACTTCAGAAGATCGGTCCGACAGACAGACGAGGAACGACAGTTCATTTTCTGCCGGATAAAGAAATCTTTGAAGAAACAGTTTTTGATTATAAAGTATTGAAACAGCGTCTGAGAGAAATTGCTTTTCTGACAAAAGGTCTTCGTATTTCTCTTACAGATGTTCGTGAGGAAGAGCCGATTGTTTCCTCTTTCCACTATGAAGGCGGTATCCGCGAGTATGTGGCTTATCTGAACAAGGCCAATACACCGCTGTATGATGAGATTATTTACTGTGAAGGTGAAAAAGACGGCGTACTTGTGGAAGTTGCGCTTCAGCATAATGACGGCTACAATGAAAATGTTTACAGCTTCGTCAATAATATTACGACGCCTGAAGGCGGTACCCATCTGGTAGGTATGCGAAGTGCGCTGACGAAGACATTTAATGATTATGCCAGAAAGAATAAACTTCTGAAAGACAGTGATCAGAGTCTGACAGGTGAAGATATCCGTGAAGGTCTGACGGCCATTGTCAGCATCAAGATCGGAGAGCCTCAGTTTGAAGGTCAGACAAAGCAGAAACTGGGCAATTCCGAAGCAAGGGGAGCCGTTGAGAGCATTGTCAGCGACAAGCTTGGTGTCTTCCTTGAGCAGAATCCGGCCATCGGCAAGCTGATCGTGGAGAAATCTGTCATGGCACAGAGAGCCAGAGATGCAGCACGAAAAGCCAGAGATCTGACAAGAAGAAAAGGTGCCTTAGACAGTATGAGTCTTCCGGGCAAACTGGCAGACTGTTCGGATAAGGATCCGGCAAAATGTGAGATTTACATTGTTGAGGGTGATTCCGCCGGCGGTTCTGCAAAGACAGCCCGTTCAAGAGCCACACAGGCCATTCTGCCTCTGAGGGGTAAGATTTTGAATGTTGAAAAAGCACGTCTGGATAAGATCCTTGTTAATAACGAGATTAAAGCCATGATCACGGCTTTTGGTACAGGCATCCATGAAGATTTTGATATCACCAAGCTGCGTTATCATAAGATTATCATCATGACCGATGCTGATGTGGATGGTGCTCATATCAGTACGCTGCTTCTGACATTCCTTTATCGTTTTATGCCGGATCTGATCAGGGAAGGCTATGTTTATCTTGCAAAGCCGCCGCTTTATAAGATTGAGCGAAACAAAAAGGAATGGTATGCTTACAGCGATGAGGAATTGAATGCAATCCTGACAGAGATCGGCCGTGACCAGAATAATAAGATCCAGCGTTACAAAGGTCTGGGTGAGATGGATGCGGAACAGCTCTGGGAGACAACCATGGATCCTGAAAGACGTATTCTGATGCGTGTTTCCATGGACGACGCTGAAAAAGTCAGCATCGATGAGACATTCAATATCCTGATGGGTGATAAAGTTGAGCCGAGACGTGAGTTTATAGAGAAGAATGCAAAATATGTCAGAAATCTGGATATATAGTAAAGGTTCTGCGTTAACAATTATGGAGGAAGAGAATGGACGATAAGATTTTCGATAAGATTCATGAGGTCGATCTGAAGGAACGAATGGAAACCTTCTACATCGACTATGCCATGAGCGTTATTGCATCCCGTGCTCTGCCGGATGTCCGGGACGGTCTGAAGCCGGTACAGAGACGAATACTTTACGCAATGATAGAGTTGAACAATGGTCCTGACAAGCCGCATCGTATATGTGCGCGTATCGTCGGTGATGCAATGGGTAAATACCATCCGCATGGTGATTCATCCATCTACGGTGCACTGGTCAATATGGCTCAGGACTGGTCAACAAGATATCCGTTGGTAGACGGTCATGGCAACTTTGGTTCAATGGATGGCGATGGTGCTGCTGCCATGCGATACACAGAGGCCCGCCTCAGCAAAATTTCCGTGGAAATGATGGCAGATATCAACAAGGATACTGTTGATTTCCAGCCAAACTTTGATGAGACAGAGAAAGAACCGGTTGTACTGCCGTCCAGATATCCGAATCTGCTGGTGAATGGTACCACAGGTATCGCTGTTGGTATGGCGACGAATATTCCGCCGCACAATTTGCGTGAAACTATTGACGGTGTCATCAAGATCATTGATAACCGTGTGGAAGAAAACCGTGAGACAACCATCGAAGAATTGATGGAGATTATCAAGGGACCGGACTTCCCGACAGGTGCCATGATCCTTGGCAAAAACGGTATTAACCAGGCTTACCGTACCGGCCGCGGCAAATTAAAAGTCAGAGCAGTGACAGATATCGAGACAATGCCGAATGGCCGTCATCGTATTGTGGCGACAGAATTGCCTTATATGGTTAATAAGGCAAAACTCATTGAAAAAATTGCCGAACTGGTGAAGGATAAACGTATTGAAGGTATTTCTGACCTTCGAGATGAATCCAGCCGTGAAGGACTTCGTGTTGTGATTGAACTGAAAAAGGATGCCAATCCGAACGTTGTCCTGAATCAGCTTTATAAACATACACAGCTCCAGGATACTTACGGTGTGATTATGCTGGCGCTTGTCAATAATCAGCCGATGATTCTGAACCTGAAACAGATGCTGGAACTGTATCTGAAGCATCAGGAAGAAGTTGTGACACGAAGAACACGTTTTGAATTAAACAAAGCGGAAGAGCGTGCACACATTTTACAGGGCTTATTAATTGCCCTTGATCATATTGATGAGGTTATCAGCATTATCCGTTCATCGAAAAATGTTGCAGAGGCCAAAACCCGGCTGATGGAAACATTTGGTCTGACAGATGTTCAGGCTCAGGCCATCGTTGATATGCGTCTGAGAGCGCTGACAGGTCTGGAAAGAGAAAAGATTGAGAACGAATACAATGAACTGATGAAGAGAATCGGCGAATTAAAAGCAATCCTTGCGGATGAAAAATTGCTTCTCGGCGTGATCCGTGAAGAAATTAAGCTTATCCGTGATAAATATGGTGATGACAGAAGAACATCTCTGGGTGTGGATGATGATGAAATTACCGTCGAAGATCTGATCAAACGCGAAAATACAGTCATTGCCATGACTCAGCTGGGTTATATTAAACGTATGACCATGGATAATTTCAGAAGTCAGAACCGCGGCGGCCGAGGCATTAAAGGCATGACGAAGCTGGATGAAGACTGCATTACAGAGTTGATGATGGCCAATACCCATGATTTTATTCTGTTTTTCACCAATAAAGGCCGTGTATTCAGACTGAAAGGCTATGAGATTCCGGAGGCATCCCGTATTGCCAGAGGTACAGCACTGATTAATCTGCTGCAGCTTGAGCCGGGTGAAAAGGTAACTGCAACCATTCCGCTTGAAAAATATGAGAATGACAAATATCTTTTCATGGCCACAAAGAACGGTATGGTCAAGAAAACATCCATCATGGAATACAGTAATGTCCGTAAGACGGGGCTTCTGGCTATCGGTCTGCGTGAAGATGATGAACTGATTGAAGTTAAGGTAACAGATGAGTCTGATTTGATTTATCTTGTTTCTCAGAAGGGCATGAGTATCTGCTTCAAGCAGGATAATGTTCGTGCAACAGGCCGTACATCTATGGGTGTTATCGGCATGGATCTGGATGCGGATGATCTGATTGTCGGCATGCAGGTCAGCAGTCAGGGTGAAGCGCTGCTTATCGTATCGGAAAAAGGTCTCGGCAAACGAACCATGCTGGAAGAATTTAATGTTCAGAATCGCGGCGGCAAGGGCCTTAAATGCTATAAGATCACAGATAAGACAGGTCTTGTTGTGGGCGTGAAGTGTGTCAACGCAGAAGATGAGCTGATGATCATTACAACCGGCGGTATCATTATCCGTATGCCGGTAGAAGGCATCTCTATTTTGAAGCGTATCACTTCCGGCGTTAAACTGATCCAGCTGGATGAAGGTTCTGTAGTTGCAAGTATTGCAAAGATCCGTGAAGATATGAAAGACGGTGAGGAGACTTCAGATGAACAGTCAGAAGAGGCTGAGATGACAGAAGAGGTTTCAGAGAACGATTCAGTGGATAATTCTGAGGAAAATGAAACAGAATAGTGTATAAAGCTTTTGAATTGGGGATAAGTTCCCTGAGAAAAAGCAGAAATGTGGAAAAGGGCCGCGGCATCAGGAAAATGCTGCGGCCCTTTGTGTCGGTGTCAGTGAAGGAAAAGAATATGCGGTCTTTTGGAATAGTGGCTGACTAGTGTGTGTGGGCATCGATATATTCAGTTCTTGTCTTGGAGTAAATAATTTTCTGACTGCTGTAAAGACCATAATATCCGGACAGCATATAGCTGACGGCAATGGTAATCAGATAATAAGGCATTCCTTCAAAGCCAAACAGTTCAAATGAAATCAGCAGGGAAGTGATCGGGCTGTTGGTGACACCGCAGAATACACCTACCATACCGCAGCCGGCGCAGAGAGCAGCAGGAAGACCGAGGATTGGTCCGATGACACAGCCCAGAGTGGCACCGATAAAGAACGAAGGAACGATTTCACCGCCTTTAAATCCGGCACCCAGGGTAGCTGCTGTAAAAATAATCTTCATCATAAACGCCCATGGTGGGACAGAGCCTTCAAAGCAGCGGGCGATCATCGGCATGCCGGCACCGTTGTAATCATTGGTATGTAAAAGCAGTGTCAGAAATACAACAATTAAACCGCCGACAAAAACACGAAGGTACGGATTGGCAATGTATTTCTTGTATATATGCTCGGACAGATGCAGGGCAATGCAGAAGACAACACTGATGACGGCAAATGCAGCCGCGGCAAGAATTGTCTGACCGACGGTCAGGGCTGTGAGAGAAGGAAGGTCGGTAATCGGAAAAACTTCCGGCATGGCGCCAAAATGTCTGGCCAGCATGGAAGCTGTCAGCGATGAAATAACACATGGTACCAAGGCAGAATAATGCATAATGCCGACACTGATGA
>JBNMJG010000078.1:0-5972 GCA_050873705.1 Coprococcus sp.
TATCAAAATCTCCCACCAGATGATCAAAATGGCACTGAATTTCGGGATTTCTCTCCACTTTATCCCAAAATGCAAGGGCACCGTCCACCACAATAATATGATTAAATTTTTCGTCTTTTAAAAATGCGAGGGCAAAATCCTCATCTATTCTGCCCCCGGTAATAATCAGAATTCTCATTCTCTATCCTGCCTATTTTGTATACTGTGCCATAATGGTCTTGAATGCATGAACATTTTCAGTGATATCTCCGCCGAAGATCTTGGAACCGGACACAATGACATTGGCACCGGCTTCGAGAACCATACTCAGATTCTTTGTATCCACACCGCCGTCAATCTCAATATCTGTCTGAAGACCTTTTTCCTCCAGAAGATGACGAAGTGTAAGGATCTTGTCTGTCATGGCAGGAATATAGCTCTGACCGCCAAAGCCCGGATTCACAGTCATCAGGAGAATCATATCAAGATCTTCCAATACGTAATCAAGTACAGAAAGCGGTGTTGCCGGATTTAAAGCCACACCGGCCTTTACCCCCAGGCTATGGATCAGCTGGATCGTTCTGTGAAGATGCTTACAGGCTTCCGCATGAACAACAATGATATCCGCACCGGCTTTTGCGAATTCCGGTATAAGTAAATCCGGATTCTCGATCATCAGATGCACATCAAATACTTTGTCTGTACATTTGCGGATGCTCTTGATAACAGGAATACCAAAAGAAATATTCGGCACAAAAGCACCATCCATAACATCAATATGAATATAATCCGCGCCAGCCTGATCAGCTATCTGAATGTCTTCTCCCAATTTGCTGAAATCTGCTGATAAAATTGACGGTGATAACTTTAACTCGTACATAATCAGTACCTCCTCTGACTTGCCAGTTCTTCATAAAATGATTGATAATTCTCGTATCGTTCGCTGCTGATCTCCCCGGAAGCAACTGCTTCCTTGACCGCACAATCCGGTTCATTCAAATGATTGCATCCGTTAAAACGGCATTTTTCAAAATAAGGCTCAAATTCCGGATAATAATATTTTAAATCTTCCTTCTCCCAGCCTTCCAGATAAAGGGTGCTGAATCCCGGTGTATCCATCAGATATGTATCATTCCCAATGGAAAAAAGTTCCGAATGACGGGTTGTATGACGCCCCCGCTTGATCTTCTCGCTGACAGCACCCGTTGCCATCTCCGCATCCGGATACATGGCATTGGTCATAGATGACTTGCCCACACCGGATGGTCCTGCCATCACCGTTGTTCTGCCATCTAATAGTTCACGTATCTGCTCCAGGCCTTCCTGCTGTTTCACGCTGACCGTCAGCACCTTACAGCCGCTGCCTCGATAAATACCGCAAAGTTTCTCCAATTCTTCTCCGCTGACCAATTCCCGCTTATTAAAACAAATGATGGTCGGCAGTTCCTGCTTCTCCATCATGAGCAAAAAGCGGTCCAGCAGCCCCAGATTCGGGGCCGGCTGTGCCGCTGCAAAAATGATCATCGCCTGATCCACATTGGCTGACGCCGGACGGATCAAAGCATTTCGTCGGGGAAGAATCTCTGTTATATTACCTTTCATGCCCGCTTCATCCAAACTGTCAAGCAGGACATCATCTCCCACAAGGGGCTTGATCTTCCGATTTCGGAAAATCCCCTTCGCCTTGCACTCGTAGATGCCCTTGCCGCCCACATGGACATAGTAGAAACCGGCAATACCTTTAATAATCTTGCCCTTCATATCATCCTCTTTAATTAATCAAAATCCACCTCATAAGAAGCATACTGAATACCATTAATATATGCGTAAACACTGCCGCTTCCCGAAGAAGAACTTGTCGTGGTGACAGAACCCGGAAGACTCTCTTCTGTTGCATACTGATCATAAACAGTTTCACTGGAACCATCCGGTTTATAAACAACAACGGTTACCTGACCTTCTGTATAGGTGTCTGAATTGCCATTACCATCTACAATTTCTGCACCGAACGGACTCTCGATTGAAATAGAAGCCGTGTATGTTGACACTTTTCTTCCAAGGCTCACTGTCAGTGTAATGGAGGTACCTTCTTCCACCGATTTACCGGAACCAATACTCTGGTTCATGACTTCACCTTCATCATAACTGTCACTGTAATCACTGGATTTGCCATCATAGGTCAGACCTGCATCTTTGATCATGGAAATGGCTGTATCCAGATCATACCCAATGACATATGGAACAGTAACGTATTTCGTCTCTTTGCCCTTACTTGCAACAATTGTGATTGTGTCGCCTTCGGCAACCTGGCTTCCTGCCTCAGGTGACGTTCTGATAACCTCATCTTTATCAACAGAATCACTGTATTCAAATTCAAGGCTGACTTTCAATCCATCATTCTCCAGCTGGGACTGTGCCTGATCATAATCCATACCTGTCACATCATCCAGTTTGAAAGTTTCCTTTCCTGTACTAATATAGATTGTAACCTGTGTATGCACATCTGCCTTCACACCGGCAGCCGGTGACTGGTCGTAAACCTGACCTTCCGGTACATCGTCTGAAGAACCTTTCTGGACACTCACACCAAGTCTCAGCTTATTCAATGCCGCCTTTGCTTCAGCCTCTGTCATATTGGACAGATCCGGTACAACAACAACTTCCGCATTGCTGCTTGCAGAAGCAGTTTCAGAAACCGATTCTGTAGATACCGATTGTGTATCTGACTCTTTCTTGTTATGACTGCCGCCAAAGAAACCGGCTGCATGACCGATGATAAAGAAAATAATCACTGCAAGAATGATGAATCCACCGATACCAAGTACCATCATCACTTTGTTCAATGCCGGATTAACTTCCTCATCATCCTCATCATCCTTGTCAAAACCATCATCCTCTTCAGGATCACTCTTCTTTGCTGAACGTTTTCTGACATCCGACTTCTGAGCCTGCTTCTGATCCGGATCTTCATCATCTTCTGTTATACCGTTCAATGTTTCTTCCGTCACATCACTCAAACTGCGGTGCAGCGACGCTGCTTTCAGAGAATCGATATCATTGTCCTTCATAACAATGGTCCTTCCCTCAGGCACTGCTCCCGGAATAACAACATACTCACCATCAGGATGAGTCAGAACCTTTCTCAGGTCTGCAATCAGTTCTTTTGCAGAAGCATATCGTCTCTCAGGCTTCTTCTGTGTACACTTCAGAATGATCTTCTCAAAGCTGACCGGAATAGATGGTTCCAGTTTTCTCGGAGGTACCATTTCACTCTGGATATGCATCAGTGCAACTGCCACATTGGTCTCTCCCTCAAACGGTACGCGGCCGGTGACCATCTCATACATGGTGATACCAAGAGAATAGATATCACTTCGCTCATCACTATAACCGCCTCTGGCCTGTTCCGGTGAAATATAGTGCACCGTTCCCGCAGCTGTGGTTGTCACGGTGGTAGAATCTGCCACCTTCGCAATACCAAAGTCTGTCACCTTAACCTTGCCGTCACGGGACATGATAATATTCTGCGGTTTGATATCTCTGTGGATAATCCTGTTCTCATGAGCCGCGCTGAGACCAGATGCAATCTGAACAGAAATGTTCAAAGCCTCTCTGATATCCAGCTTGCCCTTCATATCAATATAGTTCTTTAGGGTAATACCCTGTACCAGTTCCATGACAATAAAATAAACACCATCGTCTTCACCAACGTCATAGACACTGACAATGTTCGGATGAGACAGTCCTGCTGCAGACTGAGCCTCCACCCTGAACTTCTTAACGAATGTTGCATCAGTACTGTATTCCTGCTTTAAAACCTTGATGGCAACCAACCGGTTCAATACATGATCCTTCGCCTTGTAGACATCCGCCATGCCGCCGGATCCGATCTTCGCTATAATCTCGTATCTGTTGATCACATAACTGCCTGGTACTAACATTCGTTCACCTCCTCAATCTGCGGCTCGATCACAATCGCTGTAATATTGTCGTATCCGCCATTTTTCTTTGCTTCATCTATAAGAATCTTCACTGAATCCTCCACATTATTGGTATTAATCACATCAAATAATCTGTCATCTTCAATCATATTGGACAAACCATCCGAACACATCAGCACTTTATCTCCCGGCTTCAGATCTACTTCAAAAAAGTCTGCCTTCACATCCTGGGACACACCGATAGCTCTGGTGATCACATTCTTCTCAGGATGGTTTCTGGCCTGTTCCTTCGTCAGCTCACCAGCTCTCATCATGGCAGCCACATAGGAATGATCTTCTGTTACCTGATTGATCTCATGTCCGATCAGATAAAGTCTGCTGTCACCTACATTGGCCACATAAAGCTGTCCATCTTCAGAAAAAGCCACAACCATGGTTGTTCCCATACCTGCCAGTTCCTCATTCTCAAAAGATTTCTCAAGAACCTTCTGATTCGCCATGGCAATTCCCTCATCCATCACACGGATCAGATTGGTTGTCTCTGTATGACTGATATAAGTAAGGAATGTCTCTATCGCATATCTGGAAGCATAATCGCCGGCCTGATGCCCGCCCATTCCATCTGCAACAATAAATAAATTCGGAAACGGCCCGATCTGAGTCGTTGAACAGAAGTATCCATCCTGATTCATCGTCCTCACGCAGCCAATATCTGTTCCGGCATACGCCCGCATATTATCCCTCCTTCTCCACTGACTGTTCCATATATTTCTTTCTTAACTGTCCACAGGCAGCCTGTATATCTCTGCCCATTTCCCTTCTTATAGTAACATTTCTTCCATATTTTTCAAGCATATTTTTAAATTTCAGTACAGCATCTGCTTCTGTCTGACGATAATTTCTTTCCTCGATAGGATTGACCGGTATCAGATTGATATGACAATTCAGGCCTTCAAGCAGTGCTGCCAGTGCTTTCGCATCCTCCCTGCTGTCATTGACCCCTTTTACAAGGCTGTACTCAAATGTAATCCTCCGGTTATTCTGACTATAGTAATACCTGCATGCCTTTAAAATTTCTTCTATACTATATGTATTGGCAATCGGCATCAGTTCACGGCGCTTTTCATCATTGACTGCATGAAGTGAAATTGCCAGTGTGATCTGCAGCTTCAGATCCGCCAACTCATAAATCTTCGGCACAAGACCGCATGTAGATACTGTCACATTGCGCTGGCTGATATCCAGCCCCGGCGCATGGGTCAGAATCTCGATCATGCGTACAAGGGCATCATAATTGTCCAGCGGTTCTCCTGTTCCCATGACAACCACATTGGAAACTCTCTCTCCGGAATCCTTCTGGATCTGATAAATCTCATCCAGCATCTCCGAAGCCAACATCTGACGCTCCAGTCCTCCCAGTGTGGAAGCGCAGAAACGACATCCCATCCTGCATCCGACCTGTGAAGAAATACAGACCGAATTGCCGTGTTTGTAATGCATCAATACACTTTCAATAATACGGTCATCGGATAATTTAAAAAGATATTTTGCCGTACCATCTATAGCTGAAACATATTTCTCAACCATTTCCAGATGCGTCAGTACACACTGTTCTGAAAGCTTCTTTCGCAGATCTTTCGATAAATTGGTCATCTCATCAAAAGAATCCACAAGGCGTACATGCATCCATTCATAAATCTGTTTGGCACGGAACTTTTTCTCACCCAGCACTTCTGTTATAAAAACTTCCAACTCCGGAAGAGTCATTGACTTGATATCTGTTTTTGTCTTTAACACTTCATTCCTCCGTCCTGGCTGCGCCTGAACCGCGCAATAAAAAAGCCATCTGACTGATACTGCCCCGGCAGTATCTGGATCCATCCCTCTTTCGTCTGTTCACTGTGAACAACAGCCGGTACATATGCATCCATACTCTCCGGATGAAATGGAAAATGTTCAGAAAACCAATGCATATTTTCTTCATTCTCAGCCTTCGAAACCGTACAGGTACTGTAGATCAGAACCCCTCCCGGCTTAACATACCGCTGTACA